>JBNLET010000254.1:0-10513 GCA_050305135.1 Rhodocyclaceae bacterium
GCTGACGGCCGGCTGGCTGAGCCCGAGCCGTCTCGCGGCGCGGCTGACGCTGCCTTCCTCTCGGATCGCGAGCGCGACGCGCAGCAGGTTGAGATCGAATGCCATCCAGATTATTTTCCTGCTGGATAACGAATATTCCTCTAATTCTATGGATCTATGAGCAAAAGTGGACAAGGATTGAGCCCACAAGCAAAAAAATGCACCGGAAGCCCGTCGGAGGCGTTGCGCGCCGTGCGCCACGGCGCCCCGGTGCCGTCCCCAAATCGCCGTATTGCCGAATGCCGGAAGCGCCCTTCGCCGGGCACCTCCCGCATGCCGGGCGAACATCGCTCGCCGCACGTGTTCGAGCGACTACGTGGAGGAGGAGACATGAACAACGCAAGCCGGTCGCTGCCGTCCGCACTGACGTGCTCGATTGCCCCGGGTTGGAGCCCGGGCGTTCGAGCGGAAGAGACCACCCCCAAGGCGCATCGCTTCCTGCCACCGCACCCCACCGCCGACGCGGAGTTCATCGCCTCGCGCTGCGATAGGGTCCGCGTCGGCCGGACCCTGCCGGACAGCGCGCACCCACCGCACGTCTTCAAGCCTTCGACAAGCCTCGCCCCGGCGCACTGGATGGAGTGAGCGATGTCGATGAATGCTGCGGAATGCCTGTTGCGCGAAGGGCGCGACGATGCGATCGCGATCGAATGCGACGAGGCGCGGATCAGCTACCGCTCGCTGCGCGAGCAGGTGGCGCGGGCCGCCGGCGCGTGGCGGCGGATCGGCCTGTCGCCGGGCCAGCGGGTGATCGTGTTCGCGCCGGACAGCCCCGACTGGGTGATCGCCTACCTCGGCGCGATCCACGCCGGCGGGGTGGCGATCGGCGTCAACAACCGCCTGCCGATGAACGAGCTCGGGCCGATCGTGAGCGAGAGCGAGGTCGCCGCGATCTGGTGCGAGGCCGGGCAGGCGGTGGAGATCGAAGCACTGGTAGGGCAGTTGACCGCGCCACCGCAGGTGGTGGTCGCCGGCGACGCGCGCGCCGGCGGCTGGGCGGAGCGCCTCGCCACGTCCGAGGCCGTGCCGCCGGTGGCTCGCGACGCCGAGGATCCCGCGCTGTGGATCGGCACCTCGGGCACCACCGGAACCCCCAAGGGGGTGGTCCATGCCCAGCGCTGCGTGCGCCATGCCGACGCCTTCGCGCGCGGGGTGCTCGGGCTGCGCGCCGACGATCGGCTGTATGCGAGTTCCAAGCTGTTCTTCGCCTACGCGCTCGGCAACAGCCTGTTCGCCGGCCTGCGCGTCGGCGCGACGGTGATCCTGGACCGCCAGTGGCCGAGCCCGGAGCGGGTCGGCGAGATCGTCGCCCGGCATCGGCCGACGCTGCTGTTCAGCGTGCCGACGCTGTACCACAAGATGCTCCAGTCGGGTGTCGCGGAGCACCTCGGGGGGCTCGGCATCCGCCACTTCGTGTCGGCCGGCGAAGCGCTGCCGGCCACCGTCCGCGAGGCCTGGCAGCGCGCCACCGGCAGCGCCCCGGTGAGCGGCTACGGTACCTCCGAGACGCTGTGTCTGATGCTCTACGGCGCTCGCGGCGACGGCTCGCTGGAGGCGACGCCGATGACCGAGCTGCGGCTGCGCGGAGACGCTTCCGACGCCGCCACGCCGCGGCGGATCCAGCTTCGCGCGCAGACCGTGGCGCTGGGCTACTGGCGCCGGCCCGAGGCCCAGGCCGACGGATTCGAGGACGGCTGGTTCAGCCCCGGCGACGCGTTCCTGGCGCGCAACGACGGCCGTCTGGAGTTCGCCGGCCGCAACGACGACATGCTGAAGATCGCCGGACAGTGGGTCAGCACGCTGTGGGTCGAGCGGGCGCTCGCCGAAGCCTGCGGCGAGAGCCTGCAGCAGATCGCCACGGTGGGAGTCACCACCCCGGACGGTCTGACCTCGCTGGCAGCGCTTGCGGTGGCCGCGGAGGACGCCGAAAGCACCGCGCGCGCCTGCATGCAGGACGCGATCGCCGCGCTGCCGGGCCATCGCCGCCCGCGCTGGGTGCATTGGCTCGACGGCCTGCCGCTGACCGCCACCGGCAAGCTCCAGCGCGGCCGCCTGCTGGCGCTGCACGAGGCCGCGACCCGGCGCGGCTGAGCGCGGAGCGCGCTTCGGTCGAGTTCGTAGGGACGGCTTCAGCCGGCCAGCGGCGCCCTTTCGCCTGCGCCCCCGCCCGTAGCGTCCGCCGGCTGCCGAAACACGGATCCGGCCATCCGGCGTCAGCCGGCGAGCCGTTCGGCCGACGCCGCGCCGCGGGCCTCTGCGATCAGGCGCACGAAGATGTAGGCGTGGCTGACGAGCAGCATCGGCACCAGCATCGAGGGAATCCAGAACGTCGCGCCGAGGTCGCCGTCGGGGGTGAACAGGATCCCGCGCGCCACCGCGTTGATCAGGTCCGCGGCCCCCCAGACATTGAACACCCACACCACCGCCAGGCCCGGACCACGGCCGAGGCGGAAGGCCGCCAGCGCCAGCAGTGCCAACAGCGCGGCGATCAGATCGCCGTAGGCCGCCGGCACCGCGAAACGCGCATCGAGTACTCCGACCGTGACGCCGGGGATCAGGAACATCAGGCCGATGTAGCGGAACGCGTGCACCAGCAGCAGCGGCCGCAGCGCCGCTTCGGCCGGTCGCGTGCGCAGCGCGGGATGGACGTACCAGATGAAGATCAGGGTCCAGGCGACGGCGGCCAGGGTCATGCTGGTGGGCAGGATCAGATCGATGTTCATGGCAGGGCTCCTATTGTTACTTGCAAAAGACAAGTTACTATAGGATCGTCACTTGCAATTTGCAAGCGTTGTGGCAGCATGTCGCCATGCCCACCGACAAGCTGCCCGCCACCCTCGCTCGCCGCTCGGATTGCCCGATCGCCGCCGGGCTCGACCTCTTCGGCGACCGCTGGACCCTGCTGCTGATCCGCGACATGGGCCTGTTCGACAAGCATCGCAACAAGGACTTCCAGCAAGGCCGCGAAGCGATCCCGAGCAATATCCTCGCCGACCGCCTGCGCCGACTGGTGGCCGACGGGCTGGTGTCGCGCCGCCCCTACCAGGACCGCCCGCAGCGCTTCGAGTACCACCTCACGCCGGCCGGCCAGGCGTTGCTGCCGGTCATCGGCGCGATCGCCGAGTGGGCCTGCGAGCACATCGAGGGGGTACGCATGCCGGATATCGGCAGACGTTGACGAGCGCGACGGGCGAGCGCTGATCGCCCCTCTGCAGGGGCCGGCCGTCCCTACGCCGGCCGCTTGGCCAGCAGTGCCCAGACGCCCGCGACGGACAGCAATGAACCGCCTGCCAGATTGAATCGTCTGTGCGCCGCCGGCGACGACAGCAGTTGCCTCGCCGACGCGGCGAAGACCGAATAGAGCGTGGCGTTGAGTGCCGCCATGGCCACGAAGGTGACCGCCAGGACCGCGAGCTGCCGCGAGACGGCCAAACCCGGACTGAGGAACTGGGGGAGAAACGCGACGAAGAACACGATGCCCTTCGGGTTGAGCGCCGTGACAAGGTAGGTGTGCGCAAACAGGCGCCAGTGAGAACCGGGTGCGTCGGCGCTGGCCGAGCGGGCTGGGGCGCGACCGGTGCGCAGCATCCTGATGCCCAGGTAGAGCAGATACAGGCCGCCGGCCCACTTGAGCACGCTGAACCACAGTGCCGACGTCGCCAACAGTGCTCCAAGGCCCAGCAGTGAGACGGTCAGGGCAGTGGAGTCGCCGAGGACAACCGCCGCAACCAGCGGAAGATTGGCCCGTCGGCCGTGCGTCATCGAGTAGCTGACGACCGTCAGAATGGTCGGTCCCGGGATCACCAGCAAAATCGCCGAAGCAGCGACAAAGGCCAGCCAGAGTTCGACGGACATCGGATGTACTCCTCGAGACGGCTAAAGGTCTGGATTCATCCCGCGCGGGGACGTCCCCTGCGCAGGCAATCCGTCCTTCATGCCAAAGACGGAAGCGGCTTGCAAGACGGGAGGCGTCCGCATGCGAACAATACTCTGCGGGCCAGCCCCCATCGGATCTCTGCCAGGCCCGGCCGCGCGGCGCTGGTGGATCGGGCTGGACGGCGCCCGTCTCCAGCTCAGCCGCCGCGCGATGCCGCCCCACCATGCCGGCGTCGAAGAATTCCTGGTGGTGCACGAGGGCGCGCTGGTGGCCGTGCTCGACGGCGAGCGCTTCGCCCTGGCGGCCGGCGACGCGCGGTTCTATCCGGCCGACCGCCGGCACGAGTTCCACAACCCGGGCGAGCTGACGGTGAGCTTCTGCATCACCATCCACGACCGCACACGGCGCTGACTCGCCGAGCGCGCCGGTTCCCCGGGGCGGTAGCGGTCGTGCAGATTGCACTGGCCGCAGAGTGCGCGGCGTCCGGGAGGGTCGCCAACGCGCAGGCCCACGCGGATTGGCGTGTGCAAACCGTCAGCGGGCCAGCGTCAGGTCTTGAAACGAGCATGCCGCAGCGACAGCATCACCCGTTCTCTCGTGACCCCGCCCACGTGACGCGAGCGCATGTGCGAATGCAGCCGGGAAACCCGGCGCCTCACGGGGTTCGCCACTTGTCGCGCCCTTGCGCGATAGCATGCAACCGCTCCCGGGCTGCGGTTTCAGCGCGGCGCGACCGGAGCCTCGTCGGCCAGCGCGGCGGCCAGCGCCGCGGTCTGGGCGTCGGCGGGAAAGAACAGTTCGACGCGCAGCTCCTGCAAGGTCACGTCGAGCGGCGTACCGACTGTCGCGATCATCGAAAACAGCTCGGCGCGCAGATCGCCCCGCGCCAGCTTCAGCGGCGCCAGCGGCAGCCGTTCGGCCTCGCATGGCGACACCGCCGGGCGGCCCGCGTACGCCTCGACCTCCTCCAGCAGGGCGCGCAGCACTTGGTCGGCCGGATCGAGGCGCAGCTCCGCGCGCACCCGTTCGAGCAGCGCGCCGGCGGTTTCGTCCCAATTCACGATGGATGGCCGCAAGCCCGAAGGATGGCAGGTGAAGCGCAACACGTTGCGCCGGCCGTCCGGGAAGATTCCGCTCGTGTCGGCTCGAGGATCGACGAAGCAGCCGAACAGCCGGCCACTGGCCTCGTTGGCGAGCAGCACGTTCCAGTGGCGGTCGATCACCAGGGCCGGGTAGGGCTGCTGCCGCGCCAGCATCTGCTGCAAGGCATCGAACACCGGCGCCAGCGCCGGCCCAGCCAGTTCGCGATGTGGATACTCGGGCGCGAATCCCGCCGCCAGCAGGAACTGGTTGCGCTCGCGCAGCGGTACCTGCAGGGCCAGGCAAAGCCGGTGCACGGTTTCGCGGCTGGCCCGTGCCCGGCCGGATTCGACGAAGCTCAGGTGGCGCTGCGACAGGTCCGCCTCCAGCGCCAGGGCGAGTTGGCTCAGCTTGCGTTCCTGGCGCCACTGCCGCAGCAGCTCGCCGAGTGACGGTGCCCCACTGCCATCAGGATCCATCGGCTTCTCCGTTCGACCACCTGCAATCTGCTCCACCTCGCGAGCGGGCGGCGATTACCTGGGAGGTAATTGATCCGGTTGTCGATGCGACCGAGCATCGGGCCGAATCGTTCAGCCGGCATACCGATGGGACAAGGTAGTGATTCCCCGCCCTCGCGCAGTCTCCTGATGCACCGTCTGAGTGCGCTGCCGCTGTTGCTCTTCGTGCTGCCTCACATGCTGAACGTGGTGGCATCGTTGGGCGGTGCCGAAGTCTATCGCGCGATGCTGGCGGCGCTGCGCACCGTATATCGGGTGCCGGCAGTGGAAGCGCTGTTGCTGGCGGTGGTGGCCTGCCATCTGGCCAGCGGCATGCACCTGCTGTGGCGGCGCCGCGGCCCGCGCTTGCAGCGCGCGTCCGGCGCCTGTCTGCTGCTGTTCCTGCCGATCCACGTCGTGGGGGTGCTGGTCGCGCGTGGCCGCTACGGGCTCGAGACCGGCTTCGAGTTTGCCGCGTCCGGCCTCCACCTCGCCGGCATGTGGGCCTTCTTCGCGCCCTATTACCTGCTTGCCGCGGCCGCGCTGGCGATCCATCTGGGCGGCGCGCTGGCCGCGCGGAGCTCGCTGTGCCGGCGAGCGTCCGCGCGCCGGATCGTGCTCGGCGTCGCGGCGCTGCTGGGGCTGGCCAGCGGCGTTGCGGTCGTCGCCGCGTTGTCCGGCAGCCTGTATCCGGTCTCGGTACCGGCCGCGTTCCGGGTGCTCTATCCGTGATCCGAAGCCTGCGAGGAAAACCGCCATGATCGATTGCCGCAACATCTACGAAATCGCGCTGCCGGTGCGCGAGCTGGCACGCGCGACCGACTTCTACGTCAACGTCCTCGGCTGCAGTCCGGCCTACTACGAGGCGCGGCGGCAGTGGCAGTTCCTGTGGCTCGGCCGGCGCGAAGGGGTGGTGCTGCTGCAGCGCTGCGACGCGCCGATCGAACCCCGCCACGTGGCATTCAGGACCGATCGGCAGCAATTGATGGCTGGCGTTCGAGAGCTTGCCGCGCTGGGCGTGGCGGTCGAGGGGCCGGTCTTTCACGACTGGATGAACGCCCATTCGGCCTACTTCGACGATCCGGACGGGCACAGCCTGGAACTGATCGCACCGGCCGGCGGCGACACGCGCGTGGAGGCGGCGTGATGAGTGAATTCACCGAACGGATCCTGATCGATGCGCCGCCCGAGCGGGTCTGGGCGGTGCTGGCCGACATCGGCTTGATCGCACGCTGGAATCCCGGCGTAGTCGAGTCCAGCCGCCTGACGGCAGGACCCGTCGAGATCGGCGCACGGCGGCGCTGCATCGTCGGCGGCGGACATCGGCTCGACGAGGAGGTGGTCGGATTCGACGTCGGGCGCAGCCTGGTCTTCCGGATCATCGCGACCGACCTGCCGCTTGCCGAGGCGGACATCCGTTTCGCTCTGCTGCCCAGCGGTGGTGCTTGCGAGGTGAGCGTGTCGCCGCGCTATCGTCCCGGCATGGGGGTTCTCGGCCGCCTGCTCGACCCGGTCCTGCTGCGCCCGGCCTACCGCAGAGGGATGCGCAAGCTGCTGGCGGGGCTGAAGCGGCACGTACAGCAGTCGGACGCGTAGCGCCTTCGGCGATTGTGTTCGAGGCGCTTGGAGAAGCAAGCGGTGTCCAGCGACACGCAGACTTGACCCCACGACCCATGCACGTGGGGGAGGCTAATTGGGTGACCCCATCCTACAGGCTACCAGCCCGATGAGTCGTCCGTGTTCTGGCGCGAACGCCGCCATCGGCGTGCAAAGTGGGCGGCGGCGCCCGCCAGCGCTGCCAACAGAACGAGCATCGCCATTGTCGTGGCCGGCGTCTCGGCGCCGTCGGCGATCAAGACCGTCGCCACCAACAGGGTCAGCATGGCGCAGGCGATCAATCCCTGCGTCGCGCCGGTATCGGGCTTGGGCCGCAAGCGTTCCGCGGCCAGCAGGGCGTCCGGGTCGCGATGCGGCGGCGGGCGGGTGATCGCTTCGCCCGGTGCGGCGCTCCTGGCCTGGTCGGGCGAGCACAGCGCGGCTTCGATCATGGCCGCGGAGAATCCCTGCGACGACATGCGTCGCAACACGTCGCGCACCAGTGGCGGCGTGGCCTGGTGCAAGGACACCGGGTCGGGCCAGGATTGCGGCAGATGGGTCAGCAGAGGATGGCTGATCGCGTTCGCCGCCGGGCTGGGCAAGCCTCGCAGCGATCTCAGCTTCAGCATCAGCAAGAGCGGCACAGGCAGGAAGCGAAACGGCCCTTGCGGGGCGGTCACGACGTACTCCTCACAGGCCGCCCGCAACTGCCGCACGAATTCGTCCGCCCTGGGATCGAGCCAGCCGCGCTCGGCGGATGCCGCCCGCAGTGCCTGCGTGCGCGTGTCGTGATCGAAGACCGGCGGCGGGAGATCGAGATGGCTTGCGAACAGACAGGCGCAGGCGCGCGCCGCGGGCGAGACCTTGGGCTCGAACCAAGTGTCGCGCCGCCATGCCGCCAGCAGCATGCGCGCCGCCTGCGCGGCGGCCTCATCGCAGGCGCAGATGAAGCCCAGGGCCGCGTAGAGGAATTCCTCGCCCTGTAGTTTGAAGGCATTGTCGGATACCCCACGGCTGTCGTTCAGCATCAGGCGCTGCAGCTCGATCAATTGCGAAACGTAGCGCGTGGCAAAAACCTCGCGTGCCTGCTCGGCCGACAGATCGTGGCGATCGACCCAGGCGCGTTCGACCGCGGCCAGTCGGTGCTCGGCGAGCGAGGCCAGCTGGTAGGCCAGCCCGCATTCCCACTCCCGGGGCGCTGGCCGCATCTCGATGCGCAAGCCGGTGCCGGACCATTGCAGGGCGGCAGCCATCTCGTCGCGCGTCAGGCCCGATTGCGCATAGCGTTCGAGCGCCTGGACGCACGCCTCATCGGCCTGCTCGTCATCTGATGAGTCTGCGTGGCCGTTGGCGTCCCGCGCCGCTTGCCAGTCCTGCGTCTTGACGTCGGCGTCGACGGCCCGCCAGATCCGCAGATGTTGAGTCGGCCACAGCGGCCACGGCAGCGGCAGGATTCTGTCGGGCCGGTCGGCGCACAGCATGCAGGGGATCAGGCGATCCTGCAGGTAGCCGGCCGGCAACTGCCGGCGGCCGAAGAAGGTCATCGACACCAGCAGGCCGCTGTAGGCATCGGTGTCGGGCAGCGGCAGGCCGGATGTGGGCGTGAGCTCGTCCTCCAGCCACTCGGCAATGGCGAGCCATGCGGAACCGGCGGGCTCCTGCTCGCGCAGCGTATCGAGTTGGCCGCGGCTGGCGAACAGGCTTTTTGCGACGTCTTGCAGGCATGAGAGTCCGGTCAGGCCTTGCGGATCATAGACGACCACGCCGGGGTGGCCGTCCGGCCCCGCCTTGAAAAGCAGATTGTTGGCTTGCACGAGGCTGGCCCACACCACCTGCCCGTGCGCGAGCATGCGCTTGGCGTCGTCCACGACTTCGTTCAGCGGATGGCTGCCCATCCAAGCAGCCCGCTCGATCGTGAGGCAGGCCTGTTCCTGCTCGCTCAGGCCTTGGACACGCGCCGCCAGGCCTTCGGCGTTGATCTCCCGGAATGGGTCGGGCTCCGCACCCCAACGCCCCGTCAGCGGGTGCAAGTCTCGCGCCTCGAGCTCGGACGCGTCGTCTTCGTCGACGAATGCTCCCGCCCACAGACCGGTCGGCTGGATCGAATCGAAGCCATCGAAGAATCCGGCGGCAAGCTGCGGCACCAGGGCCTCGTCGATCCCGTCGCCGATGAGCCGCGGCGCGTGCAACGCAAAGCCGGCGGGGTCGTCGGCCGGACGGTAGGGCAGCACCAGCGTGCAGCCGATCCGCGGCGACTGCGCGCTCCCCTCGAGGATCAGGCCGTCCGTCCTGAAACGCGGCAGATGGACCTTGGCACCATAGCCCAGCGCCGCAAGCTCCACACCCTCGTCGGGTGTTGCCATGCGCTCGCGAAACGACTCGATCGCGGCATCATGTTCGAGCTCCGGCGTGTCGATCATCGAGCGCTGTCCCGATGTGTCCTGCGTCATCAACCGTGGTGTGGCCAGCGAATCGTCGGTCAGGCTGATGCGGCACATCATCGCGCCGAGTTCACCGATCAGATGCCCCAGCCTTCGCGCCGCGCCGGCCGCATCGCCGCTGGCACCGGCGCCTTGCGCATCGACTCGCGTCAGGCGCGTTTCGTCGCCCAGGCGATCGAGAACGTCATCGAAGAAGGACAGCAGGGCGCGCTCCGGGTCACGCTGGAACAGCCTGTGGGTTACGGATTGCAGCGGCAGGATCACGCCGCTGCGATCGAAGGCGCATGCGATCGACGCCGCGAAGCCGTGCGGAAGCGTGTCGGCGAGACGCGCCGTCAGCGACGCGCGAAGTTCTTGGGCGTTCGATCCGGGCTAAGCCAGCGTGTGTCTGGCGCCCGCGGATGGTACGCGATCGCTATGCTCGATAGCTATGGCCGGGCGGTGCCCACCGCACCCGTGGACAGCCCGGGCCGTGGCCTCATCGTGCAAGGATAGGGTCACATTGAGAAGGAGGATTGGTCTCGTCTAGTTGCCACCTACCCTGAGCCTACGATCCCTTTTTCCGACTATCCCGAACTCCCGTACGTCGTTCCAGGGGCTGAAAACGCGTTCGGACAATTCCTTTCGCAGGCACCGAACTCATACAGAAGAGCGCCGGGTAGTGCACAACGCCAGGCCCCGCTCTCCTACGCCCGTTCGATCGCCCGCCTGACGATCTTGCCGACGCTGCCCGGATGCAGACCGAAGTGCGCCGCGATCTCGCGGTAGCTGTAGGCACCGGTGCCGTGGGCGGCGACGATCGCCTGGTCACGCCCGGCGTGCTGCGCCTCGATCTCGGCCAGCGACGCCGCCGGCGCCCGCCGCTGCAGCTTGGGAACCGCAAGGGTGTCGATGTCGTCGCCGGCCTGCGCCTGCATTCGTCGGATGAACTCCTCGCCCCCCAGGTAGATCTGCTGGCGCAAGTCCTGCCAGGGGCTCGGCTG
>JBNLET010000255.1:0-7158 GCA_050305135.1 Rhodocyclaceae bacterium
TTCTACAATCCGGACGCCTACCTGCACTTCGTGGACGCGTGCCGCCGGCTCGGCATCGACGCGCCGATCGTGCCGGGCATCATGCCGATCGTCAGCTTCTCGAAGCTGGCACGCTTCTCGGACGCCTGCGGCGCCGAGATCCCGCGCTGGATGCGGCGCAAGTTCGAAGCCTTCGGCGATGACGGCGATTCGATCAAGGCCTTCGGGCTGGACGTGGTGACCGGGCTGTGCGAGAAGCTGATCGAGGCCGGTGCGCCGGGCCTGCATTTCTACAGCCTGAACCAGGCTGCCGCGACGACCGCCATCGTCGAGCGGCTGGGGCTGGCGGCGGGCTGAGCGCGCATGGCCGGCAGGCCGCGCCCGGAGATCGTCGACCACGCGCTGGAGTTGTTCGCGCCGCTGGGCTCGATCCGCTGCCGGCGGATGTTCGGCGGCTACGGCTTCTACTGCGAAGTGCTGTTCTTCGCGCTGGTGGCCTGGGACACGCTGTACCTGAAGGCCGACGCCGCCAGCCGGGCGCCGTTCGTCGAGGCCGGCTGCCAGATCTTTCGCTACACGCAGCCGGACGGCCGCGAATTCACGATGGGCTATTGGAGCGCGCCGGAGGAGGCGCTCGACGGCGCGGAGGCGATGCGGCCGCGGGCCCGGCTGGCGCTGGAATGCGCACTGCGCAACCGCAAGCCGCCGCGCGACGGCGGCTAGCTGCCGAAGCCCTTGCTCGCCATCCAGCTCTTCAGGTCGAAACCTTGCCGCTCTTCACGCAGGCGCTGCACCTGGATCAGGAAGTTGGCTTCCATCGTGTGGGCCGCGATCGCGGCCATCACCGCGAGGCGCGCTTCGGCGTCCAGTCCGGCCTCGCTCAGATCGCCGTCGAGCTGGCAGAAATGCTGGGCCATCAGGCTTCTCGCATCGTCCTCGCCGATGCTGAGGTCGGAGAAATCGAGCGGATCGGTGCTCTCGATATCGTTCATCAGGACTTCGAGGGCTTCTGGCGTCATCGGCAACTCCTGGTCGGACCCCGTTGTTTGAACGCGGGGCACAGGCAAAGATCCCTTCGGCAAGGCGTGCTGATGCAGATCAAGCGCCGCCGATGACGGCAGGCTACCATCGGACCATCGTCGATGGTGGAGCCGAACAGCCGATGAGTTGCGCACAGACCCTGACCGAGCGCCTGGTGGCCATCCATGGCCTGTTGCGCGCGAAACTGCCCGGTCTGGCACGCATCGCGGTGGCGCTCTACGATCCGCAGACCGACATACTGCATACGCTGGCCCACAGCAGCGGCGACGACGATCCGCTCAGTCACTACGGGGTGCCGCTGGCGAAGGTACCATCGCTGAAGGCGATGGTGGGAAGCGACGTGGCCCGGGTGGTGGACGACATCCCGGCCAGCTACCAGGCGGAGAGCGAGCATTCGCGCCGCATCATCGGCCAGGGCTACCGCTCGAGCTACACCGAGAGGCTGGTCCATCGCGGCCAGGTGCTCGGCTTCGTCTTCTTCAACGGCTTCGAGCCGGGCCTGTTCTCCGGCCGCGCGCTGCCGGTGGTGGAATGTGCCGCCCGGCTGGTCGCGCTGACGATCGGCGAAGAACTCGACGCTTCGCGCATCCTGACCGGCGCCATCGTCGCCCTCGGCAAGGTGGCGCGGGTGCGCGATCCCGAGACCGGCGGGCACCTGGAACGCATGTCGCGCTTTTCGCGCGAGATCGCATTCGGCGTCGCCGAGCGCTGGGCCCTCGACGACGAGTTCATCGAGATGCTGTTTCTCTACGCGCCGCTGCACGACATCGGCAAGCTGGCGATGCCCGACGCGATCCTGCTCAAGCCGGGACCGCTCGACGAGAGCGAGTGGCAGGTCATGCGCCAGCACCCGCTGCGCGGCTGCGAAATCGTCCAGATCATGCTGGACAGCGCCACCGCTCCGATCCCGCAGGCCCGGGTGCTGACCAACATCATCCGCCATCACCACGAAAGCTTCGACGGCAGCGGCTATCCGGACGGCCTTGCCGGCGCCCGGATTCCGGCCGAGGCGCGCATCGTAGCGATTGCCGACTGCTTCGACGCGCTGACCACGCGCCGCCCCTACAAGGAGCCCTGGAGCAACGCGCAGGCGCTGGCCTGGATCCAGGCCGAGGCCGGCCGGCGCTTCGATCCGGAAGGCGTCGACGAGTTGGTGCGCGCGCTGCCGCGGATCGAAGCGATCCAGGCCGGTTTCCGCGAGCCCGACGAGCCTGCCGAAGCCTCGCCGGCCGCATAGCCGGTCGTACGCCGCTGCGGATGGCCGCGCCGGCAGCGGTTGCGGCGCCGAGCCGTCCCGCTTGCCACAGCACCGGACGCAAGCGTCTTCGGCGGTCGTCCGATCGCCGTATCCGGCTCATGCCTCCAAGTTGTCGCGCCATGCAGCGCAACGAACGCATACAATTCCTCTCGGGCAGCCGGAGGGGATCGCGTGGCGACCGGCCGCCGGGAACGAAAATGGGAGGAATCCGATGGTTTCGGAGCTCAGGTCGCTGCTGCTGGCGACCCTGCTGATGGCTGCCGCCGGCGCCGCGCCGGCGGCAGAGGAATCGAAGGGCGATCTGACCATGTCGATCGGCATGGACTATTCGACCGGCGACTACGGCGGCGACAAGGAGACCCGCACCTGGGTCGTGCCGCTGATCGCCAAGTACGAGCGCGGCCCGCTTACGCTGAAGGCCAGCCTGCCGTGGATCCGCACCACCGGCCCGGGCGACGTGATCGGCGTCGGCCCCGACCGCATCCCGACCGAGGGTTCGGAGAACGAAACGCGCACCGAACAAGGCATCGGCGACCTGGTGCTGTCGGGCGGCTACACGGTGGTGCAGAACAGCCTGCTGCTGCTCGAAGCGATCGCCAAGGTCAAGCTGCCGACCGCCGACGAGGACCGGGCGCTCGGCACCGGCAAACGCGACTTTTCGCTGCAGCTCGACGCGGCCACGCTGGTCAAGGGCGTGACGCTGTTCGGCACGATCGGCAAGAAGAAGTACGGCGACCCCAGCGGGCGCAACTACCGCGACCCCTACTACGGCACGATCGGCGCCGGCTACCGGGTGGTCAAGCCGACCTTCGTCGGCGCCAGCTACGACTGGCGCGACAACGTGACCCGCACCGGTGACGAGATCCGCGAACTGACGCTGTTCGCCAGCCACCGTCTGGGCGAGCAGATGAAGCTGCAGGTGTATCTGGTCAAGGGCTTCTCGGACAACAGCCCGGACGTGGGCGGCGGGGTGATCCTGTCGCACACCTACTAGTCAGCCGAGGCCGGCTGAAGCCGGACCTACCGGGGAAACACGCTTCGGTCGGATTCGTAGGGCCGGCTTCAGCCGGCCAGCGGCGCTCCACCGGGATCGCGCCACTGCACTAGCGCCGGCGCGAGCCTCCCAGCAGCGAGCCCAGCAGGCCGCGCACGATCTGGCGGCCGAGCGAGCTGGCGATACTGCGGGCCGCGCTCTTGGCGGCGGTCTGCACCAGGCCGTCGTGCCGCCCGCCGCGCGGTCCGGTGGTGCCGAACAGGATGCCGCCCAGCGCTCCGTCCAGCAGCCCGCCGCCCTCTCCGTCCTGCCGAGCGCCCTTGGTCGGCGGCGCGTCGGCGGCGTCCTGCGCCGCCTCGGCCTTGGCGCGCAGCTTTTCGTAGGCGGACTCCCGGTCGAGCACCTTCTCGTAGTGGCCGAAGATCAGCGAGCCCTTGATGGCCCGCTCGCGCTCGGCGCCGTCCATCGGCCCGAGGCGCGAGTCGGGCGCGATCACCGAGGCCCGTTCGACCACCGCCGGTCGCCCCTTCTCGTCCAGGAAGGAGATCAGCGCTTCGCCGACGCCCAGCTCGGTGATCACCGTTGCCGCATCGAAGGCCGGATTGGCCCGCATCGTTTCGGCAGCGGTCTTGACGGCCTTCTGGTCGCGCGGCGTGAAGGCGCGCAGCGCATGCTGGACCCGGTTGCCAAGCTGGCCGAGCACCGAATCCGGCACGTCGAGCGGATTCTGGGTGACGAAATAGACGCCGACGCCCTTCGAGCGGATCAGCCGCACCACCTGCTCGATCTTCTCCAGCAGCGCTTCCGGCGCATCGTCGAACAGCAGGTGCGCCTCGTCGAAGAAGAACACCATCTTCGGCTTCTCCAGGTCGCCGACCTCCGGCAACTGCTCGAACAGTTCGGCCAGCAGCCACAGCAGGAAGGTCGAATAGAGCTTGGGGCTCGAATACAGCCGGTCGGCGGCGAGGATGTTGATCATGCCGCGGCCGTCCGAATCGGTCTGCATCAGGTCGGCGATGTCCAGCATCGGCTCACCGAAGAAGCGGTCGCCGCCCTGGTCCTCGATCGTCAGCAGGCCGCGCTGGATCGCGCCGATCGAGGCGGCCGAGATGTTGCCGTACTCGGTCTTGAATTCCTTCGCGTTGTCGCCGACGTACTGGACCATCGCGCGCAGGTCCTTCAGGTCGAGCAGCAGCATGCCGTTGTCGTCGGCGACGCGAAACACGATCTGCAGTACGCCGGACTGAGTGTCGTTGAGGTTCAACAGGCGCGACAGCAACAGCGGCCCCATGTCCGAGATCGTCGCCCGCACCGGGTGGCCGGCCTCGCCGAATACGTCCCAGAACACCGCAGTGTTGCCGCGCGGATGGAATTCCGTGATGCCGAGCGCGGCCAGCCGCTTCATCAGCTTGTCGGAAGCGGTGCCCGGCACGCCGATGCCGGACAGGTCGCCCTTGACGTCGGCCATGAAGACCGGCACGCCGATCGAGGCGAAGGATTCGGCCAGCTTCTGCAGCGTGACGGTCTTGCCGGTGCCGGTGGCGCCGGTGATCAGGCCGTGACGGTTGGCGAGCTGCGGCAACAGCGTGACGTCGCGAGCGGCGTTTCGGGCAATCAGCAACGGTGCGGACATCGAAGTCTCCGTGAGTCGAATGGCAATCCGGCGCGGCGGCGGCTCAGCGCCCGCAGGCCGCCTCGCAGGCGTCGAAGGCGTCCATGCACGCGCCGCCGCCACTCAGGGCGCCGCCCTGGCAGTGGAACAGCTTGTCGCCGCAGGCATGCAGGCAGGCATTCAGTGCGCTCTGGCCGGCGCTCGGCGGCGCGCTGGAAGGCAGACGCAGCGCCTCCCGATAGCAGGCGGCGAGATTGAAGCTGCGCGGCGGCCCCGGCAGCCGCGCCCATTCCTCGGCCGACAGGTCGAGATCGGCCTGGATCGCCGCCACGCCGGCGTCGTCGCTTACCAGTTGCGAACGCATCAGCGTCGCCAGGCCCCAGCAGTCGGCCTGCCGCGCCTGCTGCGGCGTCGCGCCCGCTGCCGGCAGGCCGAGATTGTGGCGGGCGCAGGCCTGGGCGAACAGGAAGGCCCGCGTGGCGTCCTTGCGCCGCGGCAACGCGTTCGCGTTGTAGTGCAGTTCGGCGCGGCCCGCGTTGCTGCGCGAGACGACGAATTCGGCCTGGCCGGCGTCGGCGATCGCGACTACCGGCCGGCCGGCGGCATCCGTACAGCCGTCGAACACCAGTGAGGGCGTCTGCTGCGCCAAGGCCGCGGACGCCACGAGCAAGGCAGGCAGCGGGACGAGGTATCGCATCGGGTGCTCCGGCTATGACGACATGCCCCGAATCTATCAGAGGCGGCGCTTCCGGGCACGCGCTCGGGCGAATCCGGCACGGGGTATAATCATCGGTTGATTCGGAAACCAAGGCAGTACGAGGGGCATATGGCGGGTCATTCCAAGTGGGCCAACATCCAGCACCGCAAGGGGCGGCAGGACGAGAAGCGCGGCGCGGCGTTCTCCAAGCTGGCCAAGGAAATCACCGTGGCCGCCAAGATGGGCGGCGGCGACATCAATTTCAATCCGCGCCTGCGCCTGGCGGTGGACAAGGCCAAGGGCACCAACATGCCCAAGGACAAGATCGAGAACGCCATCAAGAAAGGCACCGGCGAACTCGAGGGCGTCAGCTACGAGGAGCTCCGCTACGAAGGCTACGGCATCGGCGGCGCGGCAGTGATGGTGGATTGCCTGACCGACAACAAGACCCGCACCGTGGCCGACGTGCGCCACGCGTTTTCCAAGCATGGCGGCAATCTCGGCTCCGACGGCTGCGTGGCCTACCAGTTCAAGCATTGCGGCCAGTTGATGTTCGCGCCGGGCACCGACGAGGAGGCGCTGATGGAGGCCGCCCTCGAAGCGGGTGCGGAAGACGTGATCACCAATGACGACGATTCGATCGAGGTGGTGACCGCGCCGAACGACTTCAGCGACGTGCGCGAGGCGCTCGAAGGCGCCGGCTTCAAGGCCGAGTTCGGCGAAGTGACGATGAAGCCGGACAACGAGACCGAGCTGGACGGCGACGACGCGGCCAAGATGCAGCGCCTGCTCGACGCGCTGGAATCGCTGGACGACGTCCAGGAGGTGTACACCAGCGCCGTGTTCGGCGACTGACGCGGTGTCGACCTACCGCGACGCCGACGGCAGCGACCAGCCCGACCGCCGGCGCGATCCCGCGCTGCGGGCCAAGATCGACCAGGCGCTGGCGATCGTCGAGCCGTTCTTCGAGACCGAGAGCCAGTGGGGCGGCCACAGCCTGGACCACATGGCCTACCGCCGCCTGCGCGAGGAAATGCCGGAACTGAACCAAGCCGAGGTGCATGTACTGGTCGTCGTCGCCTCGCGCATCTACGGCGGACGGCACAACTGAGCACACACATTGCGAGGCGGGCAGCGTGACCCGCCTCTTCCCGCTGTTGTTCGTGCTGCTGTGGAGCACCGGCTTCATCGGCGCCAAGTTCGGCCTGCCCCACGCCGAACCGCTGACCTTCCTGTCCGTCCGCTACGTGCTGGTGATCCTGCTGATGGGCGGGCTGGCGCTCGCCAGCCGCGCCAGTTGGCCATCCGACCTGCGCAGTGTGACCCACATCGGCGTCACCGGACTGCTGATCCACGGCGTCTACCTGGGCGGCGTGTTCAGCTCGATCCACCACGGCCTGCCGGCCGGCATCGCCAGCCTGGTGGTCGGCATGCAACCGCTGCTGACCGCGCTGGGGGCCGGCTGGCTGCTGGGCGAGCGGGTCAGCCGCAACCAGTGGCTGGGCCTGCTGCTGGGTTTCGCCGGCGTCGCGATGGTGGTGTCCGGCAAGTTCGGCCACGTGCCGGCCGAACAGCTC
>JBNLET010000256.1:0-8686 GCA_050305135.1 Rhodocyclaceae bacterium
CGAGGACGCGCAGGTCGCCGATTTCGGTGAAATCCCAGCTGTCGTGGATGTGCAGCACTTCGCCATCGTGATGATGGTTGTGGATGTGCTGGTGGCTGCGATCGACGATCGGCAGCGTCAGCGCGACGCTCCAGTCGTGGCCGAAGTCATGCTCGACCGAGGCCAGCCAGTTGCGGTTGAGCGTACGCGCTTCGTCGTGGTGCCGTGAGAGTTCGCCGACGCCGACGCTGTCGGTGCCGTGCATCGGCTGCTTCTGGTCGATGAATTCGAAGCGCAGACCCACTCGCGTCGAACCGCCAAGCGCCCGGCCCAGGAAGGCCGAGCTGGTATTCACGCTGCAGAAGGCCGAGCCGCAGGACGCGGCGGCGAGAGCGGGCACGAGCCCGGCCAGTGCGACGGCGCCGGCGGCCGTCGCGCGATGAAGGTATGACATTTTTCTTGCTCCCGGACCGGGGCGTGCTTCGCCCTCGGCCGCAAATTCGATAGGGGACACCCCGTCAAGCGGGGTCGGATCGAGGCTTCAGAGCAAGACGGGGGGCGCACGCGACGGCGGCGACCGATAGGGATCGACACGAACGGCCGGCACCGCCCGTGCGGGCGTCGCGCGGACGTACTCGACGACGGGCCGGGGCGGCACGAAGCCGCTGCCGGGCAGGACACTGTCCAGGCGGGCGGCGCAGCAGCAGCAATCGTCGCAGTGGCGGTGGTGTCCGCCCCCCTCGTCGCCGCTGTCGCCGCCGACGGACGCGGTGCACACGTCGGAGCCGGGGGAGGCCGCCATGGCGACGGCATGACCCAGCATCAGCTGCTGGGACCACAGCAGGAGCAGGGCGACGAACAGGGCCAGCGCCCGATCGCGGCCGCGCGCCACGATGCAACGGGTGCCGCCTGCCGATTTCCCGCTCAGTGACATCTGCCGTTCCGCGAGGGGTTCAAATCCGGTGGCGCACGCCTTGCGGCGTCGGGGCCGGCCCCGTGGCGGACCGATCTGCGGCCACGCCCGCCAGGCGACCGGTCCTTCTTGCCGTCACGCCGAGCGGCAACGAAACGTTGCGGCCATCGCGCATGCGGCGCCACGGCCGCGGGCGGAACGCCCCACACATGGGGACGAGCTGCCCCGTCTGCAGACAGGCACCCTGCATCCCGTCGGCCGGGGCACAAGGGCCGAGGCCCGCCCGCCCCGGGCACAATCATCCCCGAGGCGGGCCAGCCGGGCGTTGCGGGTCCCGCCCCGCCGCCCGTCCGATGTGCGAGAAGCCTAGCATTGGTGTTCGGCAGCGAAGTTGCCGGTGCCGCCAGTGCCGCCGGCGGCGCGGGCCGGCCCTGCCGGACAGACCTCGGCGATACCCGATTCGCCGACCGGCGCGGCGTGCGTCGGCATCGAATGCAGGACTGCGAACAGTGCCATTGCCACAAACGGTAGCGTGAAGCGAGCGTACCAGCCAACACTCGGCCGGGCCGCTACCGGAGAGGATTTGCGATGCATGATTCCGATCTCCCGAGGAGAGCGCATGCCGCCCGCGGGGCGGCAGCGGCGCTCAGTTGCTGGCCTGCTTCATCAGTCTCTCGTTCTCGCCGTCGAAATAGTCGAGCAGCGCGTCGATCTCCACCTGCGTCAGGCGCAGGTCGGGCATGACGAGATTCTTGTATTCGGCCAGCATCGCCGTGGCGATCGGGTCCTTCTCGGCAATCATCTTCTCCGGGCTCCTGAGCCAGCGCTCGAGCCAATCGCGCTCGCGGCGCTTGGTCACGCCCAACAGGTCCGGCGCGATGCGCCGCATGGCCGCAATCGAATCCTTCTCGGCGCCGATCGCGTGGCAGGCCGAGCAGCGCGTGCGGAACAGCTGCTCGCCGCGGCCGATCTTGCGCAGCTTCGGCGCCGCCGCGTAGCCCTGCTTCTTCTTGTCCTTGCCGTCGGCCAGCTTCCAGTTGTGCAGCCAGCTGCCGAGCTGGGTCGCCAGCACGTAGGGATTCTCGAACGGCGAGCTCTTCTGCCAGCGCCCGGTCTTCTGGTTGCCGATCACGAGGTTCAGGTTGTGGTCGGTGGACTCCTTCTGGATGTCTTCCAGATACAGGCCGAGACGGCGGCGCAGCAGGATGATGTCGTCCTCGTTGCCGGTCAGGAAGGTCCAGCCCGGACCGGTATCGTATTTCTCGGTGTAGGCCTTCAATACCTCGGGGGTATCGTTCTTCGGGTCGATCGAGATCGAATAGAAGAACACGTCGCGGCCGACACGGTCGCCGAGGATGCGCTTGACTTCGCGCAGCCGTGCCGTCTCGAGCGGACAGGAATCGGTGCAGCTGGTGAAGATGAAGTTGACCGCGACGACCTTGTCCTTGATCAGGTCGTCGAAGAAATGAACCGTATTGCCGTCCTGGTCCACCAGCGGGATGTTCGGGAAGTAGTCCTTGCCCCACGGCGAATCGTTGCGATCGATCTCCGCTGCCTTGGCCTCCTGCTCGGCTCGCATGGCGGCCATGTGGGCAGCGTGGTCGTGCGGCTGACCCGCCTGCGCTGCCTGCATTGCCGCCATGTGGGCGGCATGATCGTGGGTCGGCGAAGCGGTGGCGTTTGCGGCAGGGGCGTCGGAATGGGCTCGAGCGCCAGTGCTTGCCATCAGCGGCAGGCAGATGCCGAACAGCGCGACGGCGATGCGGGTGCGAGCGAAATTCATGTCTGTAGCTCCAAGATCAAGGGGGGGATAGCGCCGGAGCCGGCCACCTGGCGGTGGCGGCTCCGGGCTCCTAGGCTTGGTTCAAGCGTCGAGGCTTAGTTGGTCGGTCCGAAACCGTCGCCGTCGCGGAAGGTCGGCAGCGCGGCGGAATCCACGTACTCGACACCATCCCAGGTCGGCATCGGCGTCGGCATCAGCTGGAACTGGCCCGGATGCTCGATGTCGTAGCGCAGCAGCATGGCCTTGTCCTCGTGCTGCGTGTTGTGGCAGTGCTCCATGTAGGTGCCGGCGAACTCGCGGAAGCGGATCGCCACCTCGACTTCGGCGGTGCTGTCATCCGCGGGACCGATGCGATAGACGTCCTTGCGGGCCCACTTCTCCCACTCCGGAGGCGCCACGCCGCCACGAGTCAGGATCACGCCTTCCTCGAAGTGGACATGGACCGGGTGGCTCCAGCCGTTGCCGCCGTTGCGGATGTCCCAGATCTCCAGCGTACCCTCGCCCGTGGTGCCGGGTTCGGTCGGGCCGCTTGCCAGTTGCGGCGCTGCGGACAGCCGGCGCGGATCCATGTTGAGGCCGGAACCGCCGTCGGTCTTGATGGTCCAGGGCGCCTCGTCGGTGCCGGAACCGCGGCCGAACTCGAAGGTACGGTGACGCGCCTGGGCCAGCGCCGGATCATTGCGATCGATCGGCAGCGGGATCATGACCTTGCCGCCCGGCTCGTATTCCGCCGGATTCATGCTGAGGTCGGTGCCGCTGTAGGCCTGCACGCGCAACTCGAGGAACTTGCCGACGGTCGGATCGCCGTTGATCCACTTCGGACCGGCGCCGGTCTGCTCGATCACGGCCTTGTACTGTTCGGACAGCACGTCGGCGAGCGGGATCTTCTGCTTGACGCCCTTGCCGGTGTCATGCTCCATCAGGTTGACGAAGTAGACCTTGTCGCCCGGCTGGATGCCGTTGGCAGCGAAATCGACGATGATGTCGTAGCGCTCGGCGATGGCCTGGGTGGGCAGCTGGCCGTTGTGGTCGCTCAGGTCGCCGTCGCCGTCCAGGTCCATGCTGCCGTCGAACGGCACCGCATGCTCCATGATGTTGCCGTCGTTGGCGATCATGTGGAACGGCACCCGGTCGTACGACACGCCCGATCCCGGCGAGCCGGCGAATTCGCCGCCGCTGCCGGCCACCTCGCGCACCAGCGCCAGCGTCACGTAGCGCGAAACAGAGCCGTTCAGGATACGGAAGCGGTAGCGACGGGCACGCACGTCGAGGTAAGGATGGTAGAGCCAGTTGGTCAGCAACTGGTCGCCGATGAAGCCGTCGGTGTTGAACGGGTTGAACCACAACTGGCCCTGCTCGTCCCAGGCCTTGTCGGCCACCAGCACGTTGATGTCGTAGTCGCGGTTGCCCCAGGGCAGCGCGCTGCCGCTCGGGAAGCGCAGGTTGACACCGTCGTCGAGGGCCTCGTTGCCGCGATCCAGCGCACTGTAGTAGTTCATCATCACGGCGTTGCCCTTGTAGACGTTCTGCGCCGTGAAATCGAGCATGTGGTCGTGGAACCAGTGCGTGCTCATGGTCTCTTTCCAGTCGCCGCGGATCTGGATCGAACCACTCGCGGGACAGGGCCGGACACCGGGGTTGGGCTGGTTGAGGAACTTGCCGTCATTGACGAACAGCTCTTCACCCGGCGCACACGGGAAGGCCGCGCGCGGATCGTCGGCCGTCGTGTTGATGCTGTCGTAGCCGGCCAGTTGCAGCGGCCAGCGATAGTCGTAGAACTGGCCCGGGAAGAAGAAGGCGTTGGTGTAACCATCGCTCTCGGCCGGCGAATGGCCGTTGTGCTCGTGGGTGCTGATGTTGTGCAGGCCGAATCCGCGGTTGGCGGCCGGGTCGATCGGCAGCGCGTTGTAGTGGCGCATCAACAGCGTCTCGCCGTAGCGCGCCATCAGCAGCTTGGGCGGCAGCGTACCGTCGAAGGTCCACAAGGCGTTGTGGTCCTGCACCGGCATGTTCGGGTGGAAGCGGATCGAAATACCGGCCGTCGTGCCTTCGGTGGCCGGTACGCCGGCGACGTTGTGGTACAGCCCGCCGGGACCGAATTCACCGAGGGCATACTGGTGCAACTGGTGCGTATCGCGGAAGCCGCCGTTTACCCGCGCGCCTGCCTGGGCGGTCTTGAAGAAGGCCTGCGGATTGAATTCGTTCCAGCGCTGGTGCGCCCAGCCCTGTCCGGGCGGACGTCCCTCTGCCGGCGGCTCGTCGAGCTGGCGGCCGAGGAAGGCCTCGACGTCCTCCTCCCACGGGTTCAGGTCGAGCGTGTTGGCGAACTGGGTCGGGAACGGGGCGATGCCATCCTGCGCCAGGAAGGACTCCAGATCGGCGCCGGCCGGACCGCTGCGGGCCACGCTGGCAGGATCCTGCTCGGGCGCCGGACCGGTGGTCGGGCGCGGGAAGCCTGTGGCGGGCGCAGGCGCGGCCGGATCCAGCTTGTCGGTACCGAACTCCTCGAAGCGGATCATCTTCTGCGTGAAGGACTGCGCACCGAACAAGGGGCTCGGCTTGCCGTTGGTCGGGATGTTGAACGAGGTCTGCAGCTCGGGCGGCAGCACGTTCTCGTCCCAGGCGTCGTGGTGGGTGCCGGTGATACCACCTTCATAGGCACCTTCGTTGGCCGGCGGCAGATCGGCCAGATCGTCGATTGCGGGCGTTTCGCCGATTGCCGGGCCGGTGAAGGCCGACGGATCACCTGCCGGTGGTGGCCCGAAGAAGTCCAATGGCGCGGCGCTGACCGTCGTCAGGCCGATTGCGCCGATGGTCAGCGCCATCATCTTGATGCGAAATGCCGGCCGGTTCGAGCTGCGGATTCCGCGATTCTTTGCGACAGAGTCTTTCATCTTATTGCTCCCAAGTTTGGCTCGGAGATTCAATTCCCCAACACGCCCCCCTGGACGATTCGGAACTACCCACATCGCATCTTCGTTTCCGTTCAGCCTCCTGCTCGCTCAGAGGCGGGAGCGCCGAAAAACCTGATTCGAATCGTTGCGGGGACGGGATTCCTCGTTCGTCGGGTGTGCAGGACCCTTTCCGCAAGCGCCGTGCCTTGGAGACGATCGGTAACAAGAATGGCGGAAAGACGATGAAATCGGCACCAAGACAGGAGCTCTGGAGAGCAGTCAAAAACCTCTAGAAAGTTATTTATTTTCAATGTGTTATGCAATAAAAAACGACCTCTCGAAAGCCATGTCGAATGGATTTTGAAAATTAGAAAATTCACACAACCCACAATTGGGTAAACCCACACCCACCCAGTGGTGATTTCCCCACGACCGGGGACTTGCCCGACGGATTGGGGAAAAATTGGGGAATGCGGCACGATCGGTTGATTCAAATCAAATTACCCGATTCGCATTGCCGAGCGGGCGCGTCGGCCGGGTTGAAATTCAGACGAAAACCTTGCGCGAGGGCGGAGATGTCGCGCCGGCGGCATTCGAAATTCGGTGGAAAATCGCAAGCTGTTGACGGCCCTTGCCCGGCCGGCGCTCAAGAAGACCGTTGCGGCGGAGTCGGCGAACGGCATGCGCCCGATAGCGTCCGCGCGGGCCCGTGGCCGGATCGGATGCCGACCGGCCAGACCAGGCCCGCGACCGGCCGGCGGCGGAACGCGCAGTGCGCGGGAAGCGTCGCGATCGCGCTCCGGACGCCGCCGCGAGCCGGCGGCGCCCTCAGTGGCTGGTGCCTTCGGACTTGTGGATCTTGTTGTAGAGGTTGTACTTGCCGACCGGCTTCGATGCGGGCAGGCGCTTGATCTCCTGCAGCGTCCTGGCGTCGTAGAAGATCAGCGCGCCGTCGTTCTCCCACAGGCTGGCGATGGCGTAGCGCCCGTGGCGGTCGAATTCCACGTGGGCCAGCGTCTTGCCCGGCTCGGGCCTCAGCTCGGCCACCACCTCGAGCTTTTCCTTGTCGATCACCTGCAGCGTGTCGCGCCCCTTGGGGCTCATCATCGAGTCGACGAAGGCGTAGCGGCTGTTCTCGTGGCTGCGCATGAAGAAGCCCGGCCCGAGCGTCGGGATGCGCTTGATGGTGTGCCAGTCCTGCATGTCGATGACGCTGATCAGCCCATCCTTCAGGTTGGGGCTGCCCATCACCCGGTGCCCGTGGTAGTCCCAGGTGATGCCGGAGCCCAGGTGCGGCATGCCGGGGATGTCGAGTTCGGCGATCGCGCGCCGCACGTTCAGGTTGACGACCTGGCCGCGGCCGGCGCGCGAGGTGCCCATCACGTCGCTGTAGTCCTGGCTGAAGTAGAAGTCGTCCAGCGGCGCATCGAGGCGGGTGCGGCGCGGGTTCAGATAGCCGGGCAGCGCGATCCCCTCGCCCATCTTGTAGTCGTGCACGTAACCGTCGTAGATCGGCTCGGCCGCCTCGTCGTAGGAGATCTCCCACAGCTCGGGCACATCCTTCAGCGCCGCGACGAAGGACTTGCGCGGCGAGGCGTCATACACCGCCGACACCCGCGAGGACTGGCCGCCCGCCTTGTCCGTCACCTCGATGCTCTTGATCAGCTTCAGATCGGCGTCCAGCAGCACCAGCGTGCGTGGCAGGTAGTTCGCCACCGCGACGATCCTGCCGTCGGCCGACACCGCCGCGTTGCGGGTGTTGATGCCGGCCCTCACCTCGGCCACCATCTTCAGGTTCCAGATGTCGTACTTGCTGATCCAGCCGTCGCGCGAGGCGAAATAGACGTAGCGGCCGTCGGGGCTGAACTTCGGCCCGCCGTGCAGCGCGAAGCGCGACGGGAAGCGGTGGATGCGCTCCATGCGGTCGCCGTCCAGGATGCTGACGTGGTGGTCGCCGGCCTCGACGACCAGGAACAGGTTCATCATGTCGGCCTCGAAGGCCGGCTTGTCCGGCAGCGCGCCGGGCGCGAAATACTCGATGCGCGAGGCACGCACGTCGGCGTCCCGCCAGCGCGGCGCCGGCACGACCGGCGAGTAGATCCAGTCCGCCAGCGCGGCGAGCTGGGCTTCGTCCAGCAGCTTGCCGAAGGCCGGCATCTGGGTCGCCGGACGGCCGTCGCGGATCGCCGCCTGCGCCGCGCCCTTCTTCAGCCGCGACAGGTTTTCCGGCAGCAGCGCCGGACCGCTGCCGCCGAGCCGGTCGGCGCCGTGGCAGGCGGCGCAGTGTTGCCGGAACAGCTCGGCCGGCTCGGCGCCGGCCCGGGCGCCGAGCCCGGCGAGCAGCAGCGCCGCGGCCGCCAGCATGCGAAGGACGCGCATCATGTCCGCTCCGGCCTGATCTCGTGCACGCGCCGCCACGGCGTCACCTCGACGCGCGAACGCGAACCGGCAAGGCCGATCTCCCGGTCCTCCAGGTAGCAGCCGGGGTCTTCCTGCCAGGGATCGCCGGTGACCTGCTCGGCGCGCACCCGCGAGCTGCCGTTGCAGATCGCCAGGTAGGCGCACTCGGCACAGCGCCCCTTGAGCCGGCGCGGCCGTTCGGCCAGGCCGGCCATCAGCGCCCCGCCGCGGTCCTGCCAGATGTCGGAGAACGGCCGCTCGCGCACGTTGCCGAGCGTGTGGTGCCACCACATGGTGTCGGGATGGACGTTGCCGAGGTTATCGATGTTGGCGACGCCGACGCCGCTGGCGTTGCCGCCCCAGCGCGTCAGCCAGCGCCGCACCTCGCCCAGCCGGTCCGGCATGCGACGCGCCACCCAGTGCAGGAAATAGACGCCGTCGGCATCGTTGTTGCCGGTCGTGAAGTCCTTGCGGATGCCTTGCGACTCCATCGCCCAGACCCGCTCGAAGATCAAGTCCATCGCCTCGCGGCTCATGCGGTGGTGGGCGTCGTCGCGGCGGTTCTTGTTGCCGCGGCCGGCGTAGTTCAGGTGCGAGAGGTAGAAGCGGTCCACGCCTTCGTCCTCCACCAGCTGCAGCAGCGACGGCAGATCGCGCGCGTTGTCCCGCGTCAGCGTGAAGCGCAGCCCCACCTTGAGGCCCAGCTCGCGCGCCCGC
>JBNLET010000257.1:0-3157 GCA_050305135.1 Rhodocyclaceae bacterium
GAGACCGCCAAGGCGCTGATCCAGCAGCGTCGCGCGGCCTGAGCCGGCGGGCGCGGGGAAGCGTTCCGGCATGGCGCCCGCACTGGTCATCGCCTGTGGCGCGCTGGCCCGCGAACTCACCGCGCTGATCGCCGCCAACGGCTGGCAGCAGCTAGCGGTGCAGTGCCTGCCGGCGGATCTGCACAACCGCCCGGAGAAAATCCCGGGCGCGGTGCGCGACAAGATCCGGGCGGCGCGGGGGCGCTTCGGGCGCATCCTGGTCGCCTATGCCGACTGCGGCACCGGCGGCCTGCTCGACCGGGTGCTCGAGGAAGAGGGCGTCGAACGGCTGCCGGGGGCGCACTGCTACGAGTTCTACGCCGGCAGCGCCGCGTTCGCGGCGCTGGCCGAAGCCGAACCGGGCAGCTTCTACCTGACGGATTTCCTGCTGCGTCACTTCGAGCGCCTGGTGATCCGCGAGCTCGGCATCGAGCGCCATCCGGAGCTCGCGCAGCAGTACTTCGGCAACTACCGCCGCCTGGTCTACCTCGCCCAGCACGAGGATGCGCAGTTGCAGGCGCAGGCCCGGCAGGCGGCCGAGCGGCTGGGGCTGGCGTTCGAATACCGATTCACCGGTTATGGCGATCTCGAGCGGACCGTCATCCGATTCCAGCGGGACGCCGGGCGCGGCCCGGTCGCGGAGCAAGACTCATGGCAAAGCTGATCGTCGTGCAGTGGCGGGACATCCCCGCCCAGGTGATCGTCAAGAACGGGCGGAACAGCGCCAAGGTGCAGCTCTCCGAGCGCTTCCAGGTCGCCATCGACCGGGCCGCGATGCGGGCCGGCAAGGGGAGCTCCGACGCCTACCTGGAGGACTGGCGCCGGCAGCCGCCACGCGACTGCGGCAACGACCTGGAGGCCGAAGCGGCCGCCGAGGCCGGGCGCATCGAGGCCCGCTACAGCGACGAGGCGCTGGAGGTGCTGATCCGCGGCAAGGGTCTTGCCGCCGACGGCGGCGCAGCGAACTAGTACACCGGGCAGAGCAGAAAACGAAAACCGGGCGCGCAGGCGAACCGGGGCGAAGGAAGGAGGCATTCCATGTATGCAGTACGCCGATGGGTGGTGCGCCACTCACGGGTCTTCGAGTTCATCTACAACGTGTTCGAGCCGGTCATCGCGTGGCTCGACCCGCTGTGGCGCGCGATCGGCTACGGCCGCGTCGAACGGCCGGTGAGGGCCGTCGAGCGCACCGTCAAGGGCTTCCTGTTCGATTGCAAGATGTGCGGCCAGTGCGCGCTCAGCTCGACCGGCATGTCGTGCCCGATGAACTGCCCGAAGAACTTGCGCAACGGTCCCTGCGGCGGCGTGCGCGCCAACGGCCACTGCGAGGTCAAGCCCGAGATGAAATGCGTGTGGGCCGAGGCCTGGGCCGGCAGCCGGCAGATGAAGGGCGGCCACAAGATCCACATCGTGCAGAAGGCGGTCGACGCCCGCCTGCGCGACACCTCTTCGTGGCTGCGGGTTGTGCGACAGATCGCTGAGCGGCGCGCCGCGGAAGAGGGAGAGCGGAAATGAAATTCGACGACGAACCGGTACCGGGTTACTCGCTGCCGATCCTGCCGGGCCACGTCTCGCCCGGCCGCCTGGAGCGCGTGCTGCGCGCCGGCAAGTTCGCGGTGACCTCGGAGATCGACCCGCCCGATTCGGCCGACCCCGAAGAGGTGCTCAAGCGGGCCGCGATCTTCGACGGCTACGTGGACGCCATCAACGCCACCGACGGGTCGGGCGCCAACTGCCACATGTCGAGCGTCGGCGTGTGCTCGCTGCTGACTCGCGTCGGCTACGCGATGGTGATGCAGATCTCCTGCCGCGACCGCAATCGCATCGCGATCCAGGGCGAGATCCTGGGCGGGGCGGCGATGGGGGTATGCAACATCATGTGCCTGACCGGCGACGGCGTGCAGGCGGGCGACCATCCGCAGGCCAAGCCGGTGTTCGACCTCGACTCGATGTCGCTGCTCGAGCTCGCGCGCACGATGCGCGACGAGAGCCGCTTCCAGAGCGGGCGCAAGCTGGCGCTGCCGCCGCGGGTGTTCCTCGGCGCGGCCGAGAACCCGTTTGCGCCGCCGTTCGAGTGGCGGCCGCATCGGCTGGCGAAGAAGATCGCCGCGGGCGCGCAGTTCATCCAGACCCAATATTGCTACGACGTGCCGCGGCTGAAGACCTTCATGGCGCAGGTGCGCGACCTGGGCCTGCTGGAAGGGCCGAACCGGGTCTACATCATGGTCGGCGTCGGCCCGCTGGCATCGGCCAAGAGCGCCACCTGGATCCGCGAACACGTGCCGGGCGTGCATATCCCCGACAGCGTCATCAAGCGCCTGGCCGGCGCCGAGAAGCAGAAGGCCGAAGGCAAGAAACTCTGTATCGACCTGATACAGGAAATCCGCGAAATCGAGGGTGTCAGCGGCGTCCATGTCATGGCCTACCGGCAGGAGACGACCGTCGCCGAAATCATCGAAACCTCCGGCGTACTCGAGGGGCGCGTCCCCTGGTATCCGGGCCGCGACACTGAAACCGAAAAGGAGAGGATGGAAGTATGACTGACACCGTAATCAGCTCGCACAAGAAGGAAGTCGTCATCGGCTTCGAGCGGCCCTTCGTCGTGATCGGCGAGCGCATCAACCCGACCGGGCGCAAGCTGCTGGCTGCCGAGATGGCTGCCGGCGACTACTCCCGCGTGATCTCCGACGTCGAGGCCCAGCTGGCCGCCGGCGCGCACATGCTGGACGTCAATGCCGGCATTCCGCTCGCCGACGAGCCCGCGATCCTGGCCGAGACGGTCAAGCTGGTGCAGTCGCTGACCGACGTGCCGCTGTCGATCGACTCGTCCATCGTCGCCGCGCTGGAGGCCGGACTGTCGGTCTACCAGGGCAAGGCGCTGGTGAACTCGGTGACCGGCGAGGAAGACCGCCTGGAGGCCGTGCTGCCGCTGGTCAAGAAGTACAACGCGGCGGTGGTCGCGATCAGCAACGACGAAACCGGCATTTCGCAGGACCCCGAGGTGCGCTTCGCGATCGCCAAGAAGATCGTGAACCGCGCCGCCGACTACGGCATCCCGGCCTGCGACGTGGTCGTCGATCCGCTGGTGATGCCGATCGGCGCCGTCGCGACGGCCGGC
>JBNLET010000258.1:0-9021 GCA_050305135.1 Rhodocyclaceae bacterium
GCCGGCGTGCGGCGGGAGGCGCGCGAAACGCTGCGCGAGGCCCACATGCGCAAGTGCCTGCGCGCCGCCAGGAAGGACGGCTTCCAGCGCATCGCGGTGGTGTGCGGGGCCTGGCACGTGCCGGCGCTGGCGGCGATGCCGCCGGCGCGGGAGGATGCGGCGCGGCTCGCCGGGCTGCCGCGAAGCAAGGTGGCGGCCACCTGGGTACCTTGGTCCTACGGCAAATTGAGCCAGGCCGGCGGCTATCGCGCCGGCGTGCTGTCGCCGGCCTGGTACGAGCATCTGTGGCATCACCCGGGCAGCGAGCGCGGCCTGCGCTGGCTGGCGCGCGCGGCCGGCCTGTTGCGCGAGGACGGCATCGACTGCTCGTCGGCGCACCTCATCGAGGCGGTGCGGCTCGCCGACGCACTGGCGGCGATGCGCGAGCGGCCGCAGCCGGGTCTGGCGGAGCTATCCGACGCGCTGCTGGGCGTGGTGTGCATGGGCAATCCGGTGCCGATGCGGCTGATCGAACGCCGCCTGATGATCGGCGAGCGCCTCGGCACGATCCCGCCGGCCGCACCGGCGCTGCCGCTGCAGCAGGATCTCGGGCAGTTGCAGAAGCGTCTGCGGCTGAAGCCGGAAGCGAGCCGGCGCACGCTCGATCTCGATCTGCGCAAGGCCAACGAGCTGGCGCGCAGCCATCTGCTGCACCGCCTCGATCTGCTCGGCATCGGCTGGGGCCGGCTGCAGCAGGTTGGCCACGGCGCACGCGGCAGCTTCCACGAAGTGTGGTGCCTGGAGTGGCAGCCGGAGCGGGCGCTGGCGGTGATCGACGCCGCCCGCTGGGGCAATACCGTGCACGATGCGGCGACCGCCTGCGCGGTCGGCCAGGCGGGCGAGGCCGAGGCCTTGCCGCAGCTGGCGCGGCTGGTGGACCGCGCGCTGCTGGCCGATCTGGCCGGCGCGGTGGCCCCGCTCACGCGCGCGCTGGAGGACCGCGCCGCCCTGGCGCCCGACGTCGCGCAGATGCTCGAAGCGGTGCCGCCGCTTGCCAACGTGGTGCGCTGCGGCAACGTGCGCGGCACCGACGCCGCGTTGGTCGGCGAGGTCCTGCACGGCCTGGTGCCGCGCGCCGCGATCGGCCTGCCCGGCGCCTGCAGCGCGCTCGACGACGACGCCGCGGCGGCGATGCGGCAGGCCATCGTCGGCACCCACCAGGCCTTGCAACTGATCGCCGACGAAGCCCTGCTGGCGGCCTGGCTGCCGGCGCTGCAAAAGCTCGCCGAACTGGCGGGCGGACACGGGCGGGTATGCGGCCTGGCGGCGCGGCTGCGCTTCGATGCCGGCGCCGACGGCGCGGAGGAGACCGCGCGGCGCATGGGGCTGGCGCTGTCGGCCGCGGTCGAGCCGGCGGCCGCCGCAGCCTGGCTGGAGGGTTTCCTGAACGGCAGCGCGGTGGTGCTGCTGCACGACGCGGCGCTGTGGGCGCTGGTGGACGGCTGGCTGGCAGCTCTTGCCGACGCGCACTTCGCTCGCGTGCTGCCGCTGCTGCGGCGTGCATTCTGCGACTTCACGCCGCCCGAGCGCCGCCGGCTGGGCGAGCACGCCGCCCGCCCGCAGGCTGCGGCGCGCAGGCCCGCCGCCGTGCCGCAATGGGATGCCGCGCGCGGCGACCGGGTGTTGCCGCTACTGGCCGCCTTGCTGGGCGTCGAACCATGAACGCGGCGTCCCACGCGATGCCGCGCGACGAACGGGAACGGCTGCGGCGCTGGCGGCTGGTGCTGGGCGAGCCGGCCGAGGGGGTGTGCGGCGCAGCGCTCGACGGCGACCAACTGGCGATGGACGCCGCGCTGTCGGCGCTCTACGAGAACGACGGCAAGCGCCGCATGGGCGGCAGCGGCGCATCGTCGCCGGCGGTCGCGCGCTGGCTGGGCGACATCCGGCGCTACTTTCCGGCTGCGGTGGTACAGGTGATGCAGCAGGATGCCTTCGAACGGCTCGACCTGAAGCGCATGCTGCTCGAGCCGGAAATGCTCGCCGCGGTGCAGCCGGACGTGCACCTGGTGGCGACGCTGATCTCGCTGGGCGGCGCGATTCCCGCCGGTACGCGCGAGACCGCGCGGCGGGTGGTGCGCAAGGTGGTAGACGATCTGATGCGGCGGCTCGAGGAACCGATGCGCAGCGCGGTCAGCGGCGCGCTCGACCGCGCCGTGCGCAACCGGCGGCCGCGCCATGCCGAGATCGACTGGCACCGCAGCATCCGCGCCAATCTGCGCCACTGGCAGGCGGAGCAGCGCACGATCGTGCCCGAGACGCTGATCGGCTACGGTCGCAAGGCGCGCCGCAGCCAGCGCGACGTGATCCTGTGCATCGACCAGAGCGGCTCGATGGCCGCCTCGGTGGTGTATTCGAGCATCTTCGGCGCGGTGATGGCCTCGCTGCCGGCGGTCACCACCCGGATGGTGGTGTTCGACACCGCGGTGGTGGATCTCTCCGACAAGCTCGACGATCCGGTCGAGGTGCTGTTCGGCGTGCAACTGGGCGGTGGCACCGACATCGACCGCGCGGTTGGCTACTGTCAGGGCCTGGTGCGCGAGCCGGCCAATACCATCATGGTGCTGATCTCGGACCTGTACGAGGGCGGGGTCGAGCGCAACCTGCTGCAGCGCGCGGCGGAGCTGATTCAGGCGGGCGTCCAGTTGATCGTGCTGCTGGCCTTGAGCGACGACGGCGCGCCGTGCTTCGACCGGGCGCTGGCGGCCAAGCTGGCGGCGCTCGGGGCGCCGTCCTTCGCCTGCACGCCGGATCGCTTCCCGCAACTGATGGCGGCGGCGATCCGGCGCGAGGACGTGGCCCAGTGGGCGGCGCGGGAAGGCATCGTCGCCACGCGCGCCGGCGACTGAGCCGAAGCGCCGCTTGCCGCCGCTCCGGATCGCTGCAATGATCCGCGGCGACGCGAATCTGGACCGTCGGAGGCGGCATGCTGCGCAGCGCGGAACTCGATGATCTCGATGCGCTGGTGGCGCTCGAAAACCACAGCTTTCTGACCGACCGCATGTCGCGGCGCAGCTTGCGCTACATGCTGACGCGGGCGCACGCCTCGGTGCTGGTGGATGCCGAAGCCGAGCGCTTGCGCGGTTACGTGCTGCTGCTCTACTCGAACGCCTGCTCGATGGCGCGGCTGTACTCGATCGCGGTGGATCCGGCGTGCAAGGGGCAGGGGGTCGGCAACGGGCTGATCGAGGCCGCGGAGCGCGAGGCGGTCGGCCACGACTGCGTCTCGATGCGGCTCGAGGTGCGCAAGGACAACGCCGCCTCGCTGGCGCTGTTCGCGCGCCACGGCTACCGCCAGTTCAAGGAGGTGCTCGGCTACTACGAGGACCAGATGGACGCGCTGCGCTTCGAGAAGCACCTGGCGCCGGAATCGCGGCCGGCGTTGCGCAAGGTTCCGTTCTACCGCCAGACGCTGGATTTCACCTGCGGGCCGTCCTCGCTGCTGATGGCGATGAAGGCGCTGGACGATTCGATCGAGCTGTCGCGCAAGCTCGAGCTGCGCATCTGGCGCGAGGCGACGACGGTCTTCATGACCTCCGGCCACGGCGGCTGCGGCCCCTACGGTCTGGCCCTGTCGGCCCATCACCGCGGCTTCGGGCTGGAGATCCACCTCAATGACGATTCGGTCTTCCTCGCCGACTCGGTGCGCAACGCCGAAAAGAAGGAGGTGATGCGGCTGGTGCAGGAGGACTTCCTCGACGAGATCGCTTCGCTGCCGATCCCGGTGCACCACGGTACCGTCAGCGTCGAGCGCATGCAGGAGCTGTTCGACGCCGGCGCGATGCTGCTGGTGTTGATCAGTTCGCATGCCATCTATCGCGAGCGCTTTCCGCACTGGGTGGTGGTGACCGGTTTCGACGAGCGCTTCGTCTATGTCCACGACCCGCTGGTGCAGTACGAAAAGGGCGAGGCGCTGGCCGACTCGCTCCACATGCCGATACCGAAGCGCCAGTTCCAGCGCATGGCGCGCTACGGCAAGGCCGGCCAGAAGGCCGTGCTGGCGCTGTCGCGGCGCAAAGCCGTGCCCTGAGGAGAGCCCCATGGCCGATCACATCGTGCTGGTCGAGAATCCGGCCGACTGGAAGGCGGACTACCCCGCGATTCCCGTCATCGCGGCCAAGGACTATCTGGCCGGGCCGGAGTATTCCAGCGCGCGCAGCCTGCGCGTGCTGAACCTGTGCCGCAGCTACCGCTACCTGTCGGTCGGCTACTACTGCTCGCTGCTCGCCGAGGCGCGCGGCCATCGCGTGATTCCGAGCGTGCGCACGATCAACGACTTGTCGAAGAAATCGATCTACAGCCTGGACATCGAGGATCTCGACGAGCGCGTGCAGAAGACGCTGGGCCGGCCGACGCCGGGCTTCACCGCCACCGCGATGGAACTGGACGTGTTCTTCGGCCAGTGCAGCGTCAAGGGCCTGCAGGACCTGGCGCGCCAGCTGTTCGAGACCTTCCGCTCGCCGATGATGAAGGTCGAATTCCGGCTGCAGGGCAAGTGGCGTATCGCGGCAATCCGGCCGCTGCACCTAAATACGCTGGCGGGCGAGCAGCAGGCGGCCTTCGTCGAGGCGCTGAACACCTACCTGAGCCGCCGCTGGCGGCAGGCGAAGCCGCGCGACACGGACTATCGCTACGACCTGGCGATCCTCCACAATCCGCAGGAGGTGTTGCCGCCGTCGAACCCGCGTGCGTTGCAGCACTTCATGCGCGCCGGCAAGGAGTGTGGCGTCAATGTCGAGCTGATCGAGAAGCGCGACTATGGCCGGCTGGCCGAATTCGACGCGCTGTTCATCCGCGAGACCACCGGCATCGACCACTACACCTACCAGTTCGCCAAGAAGGCCGAGGCGGAAGGGCTGGTGGTGATCGACGACCCGGACTCGATCCTGAAGTGCACCAACAAGGTCTACCTGGCCGAGCTGCTGCGGGCCCGGCGCGTACGCACGCCGCAGACCGAGATCGTCCGCCGCGACAACCTGGAGCGGCTGGAAGACCGAATCGCCTACCCGATCGTGCTGAAGATCCCGGACGGCTCGTTCTCGCGCGGAGTGTTCAAGGTCGGGAATCGGGCCGAGCTGCTGGAGACGGCGGCCCGGCTGTTCAAGAGCTCGGATCTGATCCTGGCGCAGGAATTCCTGTACACGCCGTTCGACTGGCGCATCGGCATCATGAACAAGGTGCCGATCTTCGCCGCCCAGTACTTCATGTCGAAGAAGCACTGGCAGATCGTCAATCACAAGGGCGACGGCCGCTTCAGCGAGGGCGGCTTCAAGACTTTCGCGATCGCGGACGCACCGGCTGAAGTGGTGAAGACGGCCCTCAAGGCCGCGAACCTGATCGGCGCCGGGCTGTACGGCGTCGACCTGAAGGAGACCGACAAGGGCGTGGTCGTGATCGAGGTGAACGACAACCCGAACCTGGACGCCGGCGTCGAGGACGTGGTGCTGAAGAACACGCTCTACACCACCGTGATCGAAGACTTCGTCTGGCGCCTGGAGCGCAAGCGCAGCCGGCGCTGAGGCCTGCTCAGGCGGCGCGGCGGAAGCTCAGGTTGTAGCGCCACGGCCCGGTCAGCGGATGCTCGCCGCCGGCCAGCGGCAGCACGCCGTGGTAGGCCAGCCGCGAGGGGCCGCCCCAGACCACCACGTCGCCGCTTTCCAGCGCGATCCGGCGCAATTGCGTGCGGCGTTCGCAGCCGCCGAACTGGAAGCGCGCCGGCAGGCCGAGCGACAGCGACACGATCGGCTGGGACAGGTCGCGCTCGTCGCGGTCCTGGTGCGGCGAGAGCTTGGCGCCGGCGCCGTAGCGGTTGATCAGGCAGGCGTCGGGCCGGAAGCCCGGGTAGCCGGCGCGGGCCGCGGCACGGCGCGCCAGCGCCAGCAGCGGCGGCGGGATCGGCGGCCACGCCTGGTCCGAGAGCGGATCGCTGCGCCGGTAGCGGTAGCGGTCCACGTCCGAGGTCCAGCCCCAGGCGCCGCAATTGCTCATCGCCACCGTCATCCGTCGTCCGCCCGGCGTCAGCATGTGGCGCAGCGGCGCCTGCGCCAGCACCTGCATCAGCGCCTGCAGGCAATCGGCGTCGGCCGGCGGCGCGGCGAAGCTGGGCAGCAGCAGCGCGCCGGGGCCGAGCGGCAGCTCGGCGGGTACGGGGTCGATCGCGCGAAACAGGTCGGGCGTGTGGCTCATGGCGGCGGGGCGGTGTCGTGCCGCCATTGTCGCGCGCCGCCGATGGGCGGGCCAGCGCCGGGCGGAGCCGGCATCGCCGATGTGGCGATCCTCTGCGTCGTGTTCCGAGCCGAACGCGGCGCGGCAGGATCCGATTCGAGCCCTGGCCGGCATTCCCGGCAGTGGGCCGGAACGAGATCCGAGCATGAAGTCGTGCCGGGCGAGTCGATCGAGACATGTCGATCCGTTGACTGAAGAATCTCGATCGGGTGGCCGGGCTGATCAGCCGTGGGCGAGGTAGCGAGTTTCCAGGTGGCGCAGGTAGTGAACCGTATCGAGCGGACCGCCGCAGGCGCGTTCGATCAACTCGTCGGTCGGATAGCGGCTGGCCTGCGACCAGATCCGGTCGCGCAGCCAGTCGAAGACCGGGGCGAAGTCGCCGCGGCCGATCGAGGCGTCCAGCGCCGGATGTTCGCTGCGGATCGCGGCGAAGCATTGCGCCGCGATCATCGCCCCCAGCGTGTAGCTGGGAAAGTAGCCGAACGCGCCCTTGCTCCAGTGGATGTCCTGCAGGCAGCCGTCGCGCAAATCGCCGCGCGTGTCGAGTCCCAGCAGCGCTTCCATCTGCTCGTCCCAGGCGGCCGGCAGGTCCTCGGCCTCGAGCTCGCCGGCGATCAGCGAGCGCTCGATGCGGAAGCGCAGGATCACGTGCAGCGGGTAGCTCAGTTCGTCGGCGCTGACGCGGATCGGGCCGGGCTCGACGCGGCTCGTCAGCGCGTACAGTGCCTCCGGCTCGAAGGCCGGCCGCGCGCCGAGATGGCGCTGCAGCAGCGGCGACAGCAGCGCGCAGAACTGCGGGCTGCGGGCGAGCTGCATCTCCAGCCCGAGGCTCTGGCTTTCATGCACGCCGAAGGAGCGCGGCTCGCCGACCGGCTGGCCATGCCAGCGGGCCGGCAGGCCCTGCACGTAGCGGGCGTGACCGGTCTCGTGGATGGTGCTGTTCACGCCCGGCAGAAAGTCGCTCTCGTCGTAGCGCGTGGTGATGCGCACGTCCTCCGGTGCGCCGCCGGTGAAGGGGTGGATGCTCTCGTCCAGCCGGCCGCGCTCGAAATCGAAGCCCAGCAGGGCCATCAAGTCGAGGCTCAGCGCCCGCTGGGCGGCGCGGGGAAACGGGCCGCCCGGTTTCGGCGGCGCGCCACGGCGCCGGCCCGCCTGCTGCAGCATCGACGGCAGCGCGGCGGCCAGCGTGTCGAACAGCGTTTCGACGCGCGCCGCGCTCGTGCCCGGCTCGTAGCGCATCATCAGCGCATCGTAGGGCCGACAAGCGTGGGCCTCGGCCAGGTACAGCGCCTCCTCGCGGGCCAGCCGCAGCACTTCGCGGAACGCCGGCAGGAAGCCCGCCCAGTCGTTGGCCGGCCGTTGCCGCCGCCAGCCATGCTCGCAGGCCGCGTTGGCGATCGTGCGGGCTTCGCTCAAGGCCACGGGCACTGCCGCGGCGTCCAGCCAGTCGCGCCGCATTTCTCTCAGGTTGGCGCGCTGCCAGTCGTCGAGATCCTCCTCGGCGGCCCGGGCGAGCAGCGTGCCGGTGTCGCGCTCGGCGCGCAGCCGATGGATCAGCGTTTGCAACTCGGCTTCGGCGCGGGCCCGGGCGGCGGCGCCGCCGGGCGGCATCATCGTGCTGCGGTCCCAGGCCAGCATCGATGCCGCGTGGCGCAGCCGGTGCAGGCGTTCGTGGCGGCGGCTCAACTGCTGATAGGGAGAGGATGCTTGCATGGCGGATGCTCCTGTGCGTGCCGGCCACGCCCGGTCACGGACATGACGCCATCTGCGTAAAGTTGCCGCTCCATTGATCCGATATGCATGCTATAGAGTCTGGACATGCTTTCTTACAAATAGGCGGCACGAATGTCGGCACGGTTCAAGATTGCGTTTGACGGTGGATTGCAGGATGGGTTCGAGCCCCGGCAGGTGCGGGAGGCGCTGGTCACGCGCTTCAGGATGCCCGAGCAGAAGGCCCGGCAGTTGTTTGCCGGCGGTCGCGTGATTCTGAAGAAGGGGCTGGATGCAGCCCAGGCCGAGCGCTACCTGCGCCAGCTTTCGGCGATCGGCATGCGGCTCGAAGCGATCGACGAAGCGGTGGACGAAGACGGGCACGGGCTGCGCCCCGGGGCCTATCGCATCGTCTTCGCAGGCGACCTGCTGCCCGGTTTCGAGCAGCAGTCCGTCAGGGCGGCCGTAAGGCAGCGCCTGAAGCTGGACGAGCGCCAGCTCCGGGCGGTCTTTTCCGGCAAGGCACTCGGTCTGAAGAGGAATCTCGACGAGGCCGGCGCCCGCCGCTACCTGGATCTGCTGCGCGGCCTCGGCATGGATGTCTGGTGCGACCCGCCGCTGGTGGTGCTGGAAGAGCGCGCCGAGGCTGCCGTCGCCGAACCGGGCGGGGACGAGGTCGCGATGGCCGAACAGCGGCTGATGGAAACTGCATTCTGGTCCGATCCGCTGGCGCAGCAGAACGAGCTGGACGACACCGACCAGCGGCTGCTGGACGCGATGGCTGCCGATTTCGAGCTGCCGGGCGCGATGGGCGCTTCGCTCGGCAGCGGATCGATGAATCCGACTGCCACCGATCTGGGCAACGCCACCCGCCACATGGCCGAAACGATGCTCAATCCCGACGCGCTCAGGATGTACGAGGATGACATCGCCGCGGCCGAGCGACGCCACGACGAGCAGACGGTGCCGGCCGTGGGCGCCGCCGAGGCGGCTTCGCGAGCGCGCGCTGCCGCGACAGGCCGTCATCCTCGAGGGCATCCTCATCTTCAC
>JBNLET010000259.1:0-3184 GCA_050305135.1 Rhodocyclaceae bacterium
CCGCGCCGCCATGTCCACGCGCGCCTGCACGCCGTTGCCGACGCGTAGCGAGCCCTGCTTGACGACACCGTGGTGGCCGAACACCGCGGCCTGGATCTTCTGCGTGTCCTCGACCGCGAAGATGCCGTGGCTGCCGCGCAGTTCGCCGCGATCGCCCACCTGGCCGCCGGACTCGGCGTAGAACGGGGTGTGGTCGAGCACCACGACGCCGATCTCGCCCTCGGCCAGTTCATTGACCGGCGCCCCGTCCTTGTACAGCGCCAGCACGTTGCCGGCGGCCTCCAGCGTCTCGTAGCCGTGGAAGGCGGTGGCCGGGCCCTCGTACTCCAGGTTGGCGGCCATCTTGAACTTGCCGGCCGCGCGGGCCTGCTCCTTCTGCCGCGCCATCGCGGCATCGAAGGCGTCGGCATCGACCGACACGTCGCGCTCGCGACAGACGTCGGCGGTGAGGTCGAGCGGGAAGCCGTAGGTGTCGTGCAGCTTGAACGCGGTCTCGCCGTCGAAGACGGTCTTGCCGGCCTGCCCCATCTCGGCCAGTTCGTCTTCCAGGATCGCCATGCCGTGCTCGATGGTGGCGAAGAAGCGATCCTCCTCCTGCTTCAGCACCTCCATCACCCGCACCTGCGAGTGCGTCAGCTCCGGGTAGGCCTCGCCCATCTCGGCCACCAGGTCCGGCACCAGCTTGTGGAAGAAGGCCGCCCGCGCGCCGAGCTTGTAGCCGTGGCGGATGGCGCGGCGGATGATCCGGCGCAGCACGTAGCCGCGCCCCTCGTTGCCGGGGATCACGCCGTCGGCGAGCAGGAAGGCACAGGCGCGGACGTGGTCGGCCAGCACGCGCAGCGACGGGCTGGCGAGGTCCTCGCAGCGGGTCTCGCGCGCGGCGGCGGCGATCAGGTGCTGGAACAGGTCGATCTCGTAGTTCGAATGCACGTGCTGCAGCACCGCCGAGATGCGCTCCAGCCCCATGCCGGTGTCCACCGAGGGCTTGGGCAACGGGTGCATGACGCCCGCCTCGTCCCGGTTGAACTGCATGAACACGTTGTTCCAGATTTCGATGTAGCGGTCGCCGTCCTCGTCCGGCGAGCCCGGCGGGCCGCCCCAGATCTCCGGCCCGTGGTCGTAGAAGATCTCGGTACAGGGTCCGCAGGGGCCGGTGTCGCCCATCATCCAGAAATTGTCGGAGGCATAGCGGGCGCCCTTGTTGTCGCCGATGCGGATCACCCGCTCGGCCGGCACGCCGACCGTCTCGGTCCAGATCTCGAAGGCCTCGTCGTCCTCGGCATAGACCGTCACCCACAGCTTGTCCTTGGGCAGCCCGAAGACCCCGGTCAGCAACTCCCAGGCATAGGTGATGGCGTCGTGCTTGAAGTAGTCGCCGAAGCTGAAGTTGCCCAGCATCTCGAAGAAGGTGTGGTGGCGCGCCGTGTAGCCGACGTTCTCGAGGTCGTTGTGCTTGCCGCCGGCGCGCACGCACTTCTGCGAGGTGGTGGCGCGGCTGTAGGGGCGCTTGTCGAAGCCGAGGAAGACGTCCTTGAACTGGTTCATGCCGGCATTGGTGAACAGCAGCGTCGGGTCCTCGTGCGGCACGAGCGAACTGGAGGCGACGATCTGGTGGCCCTTCGACTCGAAGAACTGGAGGAATTTCTGGCGGATTTCGGCGCTTTTCATGGGCTCTCGGTCAGCTTGCCGGCACCCGGGCGGGCACCACGGTCAGCCGATGATTGTACCCGATGGCCGGACGCCGGGCGCTTGCCGGCCGAGGCCGCGCACCGCGGCCCCGCACCGGCTCAGAGCATCAGCCAGACGGCAACCGCGAGCAGAACCAGGGCGGCAACGGCGAGCCCGTGCCGCATGACGGGCGTCGGCCGGGCCGGCTCGGCCGCCTCCGCCGGATCGGCCGCCACGGCCTCGGCCGGAAAGACTTGCGGCACCGCTTGCGGGCCTGTCCCGGCGGCCACGCCGGGCTTGTGCGCGAAGGCGGTCGGCAGCGGCATCACGACGGTCCGTTCCAGCGCCGCCAGCGTGGCGGCCCGCTCGGCGGCGGCCTGCGACACGCTCCCGGCCGCGCTCGGCGGCGGCGCTGGCCGGGCGGCCTCCGGCGCGGCCGGGGGCGCTTCCGCCTCGAGCCGCTGCTCGGCTTCGGCGATTTCGTCCTCGTACATCCTGAGCGCGTCGGGACTGAGCATCGTCTCGGCCATGTGGCGGGCGGCGTTGCCCAGGTCGGTGGCGCTCGGATTCATCGATTCGCTGCTGCACGGAGCGTCTGCCGCGCTCGGCAGCTCGAAGTCGGCCGTCATCGCGTCCAGCAGGCGCTGGTCCGTATCGTCCAGTTCGTTGTGCTGCATCAGCGGGTTGGGCCAGAAAGCGGTTTCCATCAGCTGCCGTTCGGCCATCGCCACCTCGTCCCCGCTCGGCTGCTGCGCAAGCGCCGCGACGGTGCGTTCGTCCGCCACCACCAACGGCGGGTCGCACCAGACGTCCATGCCGAGCGCGCGCAGCAGCTCCAGGTAGCGGCGGGCGCCGGCCGCGTCGAGATGCCTCTTCAGGCCGAGCTCCCTGCCGGAGAACACCGCCCGCAACTGGCGCTCGTCCAGCTTCAGGCGCTGCCGGGCAGCCTCCCGCACGGCCGGCAGCTCGAAACCCGGCAGCAGTTCGCCGCCGAAGACGATGCGATGAACCCCTTTCGGACGCGGCCCGGGCGCAGTCTCCGGCGCCGCTTCGTCGATTGCCTCGAGCCGCATGCCGATCGCCGAGAGCTGGCGCAGATAGCTCTGGGCCTGGGCGGCGTCGAGTCCTTTCTTCAGAATCACTCGGCCGCCGGCGAACAAGCGCCGGGCCTTCGGCTCGGGCATCCTGAAGCGCTTGACCAGGGCCTCCTGCACCTGCTCCGCCTCGAACCCGTCCCGCAATCCACCGTCGAATGCAATCTTGAACCGTGCCGCCATGCGTGCCGCCCATTTGTAAGAAAGCTTGTCAGGTCTCTATAGCATGCATTCCGGATCCATGGAGAGGCAAAATGGCGCAAGGCCCGCGATGGCCTCGCCCGGAAGTCGCCGCCGCGCAACGGAGCCACCTGCATGCAAGCACCCACCGCCTACCCGCAGCTCTGCCGCCACCACGCGCGCCTCCATCGACTGCGCCACGCGGCCGCGATGCTGGCCTGGGACCGCAGCACGATGATGCC
>JBNLET010000260.1:0-7337 GCA_050305135.1 Rhodocyclaceae bacterium
GTACCGGCGTTCAGCGCCGCCTCGATGTCCTGGTCGACGATCACCGAGGGCGAGGCGCTCGAGAGGAAGTTCGGCGCCGCGCCGGCATTGCTGCTGGTGCCGAGCGCACCGGCCTGGATCGTGATGTCGATCGGATCGAGCAGCCACTCACCGCCGCTGCCCGCCGACACACGGGCGCCCGAAACGTCGAGATAGCTGCCCGAGGTCTCGATCAACCCGCCTTCGCCGCCGCCCGCGCCGCCTTCGGTACTGAACGTGCCATGCGCACGGGTCGCCTCGTCGCCCCACACGACGAGCTTGCCGCCGTCGCCCTGCACCGTGGCGTCCGCGCGCAGCGTCGCATCACTCCCGACGAAGCTCGCCCGGGCGTTCCTGACCGCCGGATTGCCGCCCCGCAGATCGCCACCGACGAGCACGCTGCCGCCACCGGCGGCGCCACTGGCGTCCAGTGTCGCCTCGCCGACGATGCCGACCTGTCGGCCGAGAACCCGGATCTCGCCACCCTTGGTGGCAGCCGCCTGGCCGCTCGCATCGATTTCGCCCGAGACCAGGGTGGTGCCACTCTGCCCGCCGTCCAGGACGAGACGGCCGTCGCGCTCGACCAGCGACCGCGCACGCAGTGTGCCGCTGTTGTTGACCACGGTCGCGGCGAGCGCATCGACCGCGCTGGCGGTCAGCAAGACCTGGCCACCGTCGGTGATCACGGCGCCGCCGTTTTGCACCAGCGCATCCAGCGCCGCCCTGGAGACCGTGAGCTGCGACAGGCCGTCGCCGGCGAGGTCGAGCGTAATCTCCTCGCCGGCCGCCAGCGCCACCGTGCCCATGCGGGCGGTGATCACGCCCTGGTTGTCGACGCGGCCGCCGAGCAGGGCCACCGTCCCGCTTTGCGCGGCGGTGATCGTGCCGCGATTGATCGTCGCGCCCCCCGGGCCGCGAAAGTCGTAGCGGCCGGCGAGGAAATCGGCGTCGTCGATGGCCAGCGTGGACGCCACCAGACCGCCGACGTCGACGCGCGCGCCGAGACCGAACAGCACACCGGCGGGATTGACCAGGAAGACCCGCCCGTCAGCGCTCAGCTGGCCGAAGATGCTGCTCGGATCGCTGCCCACGACGCGGTTCAGGATCACGCTCGAGGCACTCGGCTGCTGGATATGCACGGCCTCGCCACCACCGATCGAGAACCCGTTCCAGTTGACGATCGCCGCCGGGCTGCCTTGCCGGATCAGCATGTTGCTCGCATCGGGACGCGCGACCGCCACCTGGCCGGCCACCACCTGCTCCCCGGTCGGCAGGGCCCATGCCGGCGCGGCGGGCGCAAATGCCGCCGCGATCGCCAGCGCCACCGCGCTGCATCGCGGCCGTGCCTTACCTCTGATGTGTTTGCTCATCGTTTGACTCCACCCGGCTGACGGCTATGCGCTTCAGAACGACTCCGCGAGTTGGACATAGACGCGCGGCACCCGATCGGGTGCCGTGGCACCGGGTCCCGCGGTACGCCAGGCCGCACTGGCCCGCAGCGTGATGCCGCGGGGGCCGCTCCAGAACACGCCCAGGCCATAGCCGCGCAACTGCACGTCGTTGTCCTCGCCCGCAACCAGGCCATTGCGATTGACGCGGCCCCAACCCCAATCGTGGAAAGCCTGCAGCGAGACGTCCGGCCGCAGGCTGTAGCGCAGCTCGAGATTGGCCACCTGCCCCTCGTCGACGGTTGCCTCGGCCGGCGCATAGGCGCGCACCGCCCGCGGACCGCCGAGCGCGATCTTCTCCGCGCTGTCGAGATTCCTGTCGGCCCGTTGCCCGGTGAGGCCGACGAACAGATTGGTCTTGCCATACAGCGCGTTGAGCCGCGAGATCGCGTAGCTGATTCGGCCGAAATGGCCAGCGGTATCCAGCCCGGCGCGGTCCTGTTGGCGCTGCGCCGCATCCTCCAGTTCGAGCTCGCCCAGCGTCACGGTCAGGCCGGCGCTGGTATAGCCTCCGCCGAGCAGTCCGTCGCGCTGCTCGAACGCGAAACCGAGGTTCGCGCTGCGGATCTGCTTGTCGCTCACCAGGCCGGTCGCGCGCAGCCGGTCTTCGATCGCCTTGCGCTGCACGCTCGCCTTGACGAAGAGGTTGCGCGCGCGCGAGCGCAACAGCGGATGCGTCACGCTCAGTTCGAGCACCTCGGCCTCGCCGCTGGCATCGAGGGCAGCAAAATCCCCGCCCAGTTCGTAGTCGAGCAGCGTGGCCGAAACCCCCAGCCGCGTCCCGTCGCCGTCCAGCGGCAGTTCGTAGCCGATCCGCCCGTAGGCGAGCCCACCGCCGGAGCCCCACTGCGCGCGCATGTCGAGGTTGTCGCCGCGGCGCAACGGACTGTTGATCCTGCCGGTGGCGCCGATACGGTACTGGCCGGTCGAGCGCGAACCGTGGTTGTCGCCATCGAGCGCGAAGCTCCAACGGCGCTGCGCTGCGACCGAAACGACCAGGTCGACCGTGCCGGCTTCGTCCCCCTGTTCGAGCGAAGCTTGCGGCGCAACGCCCGGCAGATCCGACAGCAGCAGCATCACGCGCTCGAGCTTGCGGCTCTGCAGCGGTCTGCCGGGCTCGAGCCGCGCGGTGATGCCCTCGATCACCCGCGCAGCCACCGGCGCGGACTCGTCGATCTCCAGCCGCACCTTGCCCAGGACGCCCTCGATCACCGAGATCTCGACTTCGCCGGAGGTGACGTCCTGCACCGGCACGATGGCCTGGGCCAGCAGGTAGCCGTCGGCTCGATACTTTTCGGTGATGCGCCCCGCCAGCGCCTCCAGGTCCGCCAAGGTGTTCGGCTGGCCGATACGGTCGGCCACCAGCGCCTGCAGCTCCGCCGAGGAATACGCCGTGTTGCCCGAGAACCGGATCGCTTTCAGTGTCACCGAGGGCCCGCCGGGCTTGGCTGCCGGCGCCGGCGCGGCCGGTACCGCCGGGGCAAGCTCGGGACTCGGCGGGATGCTCGTGGCAGGCGGGCGGGTCTCGCGCAGCGCCGAGCCGGCATCGGGTAGCTCCGCCGCCGGCGCGGTCGCCGGCAGCGCCGCGGCGGTGCCCAACACGAGGCGGGCAAGACTGGAGGCGGTACGCTTCATCGCATTACGGATTTTCGACATGGGCTCAATTGCCGGTGGTACGCAGGCGCCAGTCACCGATCAGATTGAACGGCGCCCAGAAGAACGGGTGGGCAAATCGCTTCTGCGCCAGCACGGCGAGCTGCCCGCTGCGCATCGCGTCGATGGCCTCGCCCCCCTGCGACAATGCGCGATACAGAGTGGTCATCAGCAACTCGGTGGAATCGTCCGAGACCGGCCACAGCGACGCGATCAGCCCTGACGCGCCGGCGGTCAGGAAGGAGCGGGTGAAGCCGAGGATCTCGTCGCCGCGCGCCACCCGGCCGAGGCCGCTTTCGCATGCCGACAGCGTGACCAGAGAGACCCCTTGCAGGTCCACACCATAGACCTCGCGCGCATTCAGAAAGCTGGGCTCCTTGTCCTCGCCGGCGAACAGGATGCGGGAATTCAGCGGGTCCACGCTGTCCACCTCGGCGTGCGCGGCCACGTGCAGGACGCGCCCGCTTCCGGCCAGCTCCAGGAAGCGGGCCTTCGATGCCTCTCGCCGGTAGAACACTTTCTTGTCGTCGAACAGGCGGCTGATCTGCCGTACTTCGAGTTCGGCGCCCGGCAGGTCGAAGGGCGCGCTGATCGCGGGGTTGCCGAAGGCCACCAGCGTACGTCGGGTTTCGAATTGGCGGCGCGCGAGCTGGACCGCCAGGCTGGCCGACGGCACCACGGCGATCGGATGCTGCTCCACCAGATAGCCGTCGGCGCTGCGCAAGACCTGGAACGGCAGGTAGTGCAAGCCGCCGTTGGGCACGAAGATCAGCCGTTCTCCGGCCGGCAGCGCCAGGTCGCCGAACAATTTGCGGTACAGCGCGCGGGCCAGTTCGTCGGTATCCCGGCGGCGCTCGAAAATCGATTCGCGCAGAGCGTCGACCGCCGCATCCAGTTCGGCGCGGCCGACCGGCCGCGTGTACCCCTGCAGCCCGTTCCGAGTCACGGTCCACAGCAGCAGGCGATCATCGAGGCTGTGGAACTCGAGCAGCGTCTCGCCCGGGCGCAGGCTGGCAACCAGGTCCTGTAGTGCGACCGCGCTGGTCGCGGTGTCGTCGGCCGCCACCCGGCCGCGCACGATGTCGAGCAGTGCGCGAGCCCGGCTGCGCTCGGAAAGCTGCCAGGCGCCCTCGGCGTCGCCGGCCTCCATCGACAGCTCGATGGCGCGCTCGAAGATCTTCTGCACGTCGCCGAACAGGCCGCTCTTGAACTCCTCGCTGCGGAACTTGGCGCGGATGTTTTCGGATTGGCGGGCCGCGGCGACGTAGCCGGCGAGCGCCGCGGCCTTGTCGTCCAGCGCCAGGTCGCTGCGCGCCATCCCTTCCAGCGCCCACAGCCTGTGGTAGGCCGCATCGGCACCACCGGCCTCTGCGGCAGCCAGCTCGAAAGCCTTGCGCGCCTCCGCCGGCTTGCCTTCGGCCAGCAACAGGTTGCCCAGGCCGCGCTGGTAGAGCGGCCGCAAGGGCCCCTCCGGCTCCTCGATCCGGTCGTACAGCTCGCGGGCGCGCCCGGCGTCGCCGCCGGCGATGTAGGTATTGGCGAGCGACAACTGCACCAGCGGGCGGAAACGATCGCTCGCCGCCTCGAAGGACTGCTTGTAGAGATCGATCGCCGCGACGAAATCGCCCCGCCGCGCGGCGATGTCGGCGAGGATCTTGTAGGCTGGCCCGGCGACGATCTGCGGATTCCTCGCCTTGTGCCCGAGCGCCTCGCGCGCATACTGCTGTGCTCGATCCAGGTCGCCCGCATAGCTGTAGGCGATCGCGAGGTCTCTTTTGGATACCGCCTGCAGATCCTCGTCGCCCTGCACCAGGCCCAGATGCAGGGCCTTCGACGCGGACTTGATGCTCTCGCGCAGTTCGCCGCGCTCGGCCTGGGCCACCGCCTGGCTGCAGTATTGGTAGCCGCCCAGCTTTACGCGCTCGCGCTGATACAGCACCTGCCCTTCGGCCGACAAGGTCTTCAGTGTCTCGGCATCGCGCTCACGGGCCAGGGCCGAGTCGAAGGCCGGCGTACTGGCCGCCACCGCCACGTCCGGCCCGTCGTCGCCCGTCGCACCGTAGGCGACGCCGCACGCCAGCCCGATCAGCACGACGCCATGGCGCCCCCATCTGGACAAGCTGTGAAATGACACTTGCACCTCGCTCGCGCATCCCCGAGAAGTGGGACTCTAGCCGATTTGCGGAATGCCGCCGACCCTTTCATGCGGCAAGTCGAACGAATCGAGCCGCCCACTGACATCGTAGGCCTTTTCGAGCGCTTGGGGGCACGCCGGGTGCTGTGCCCGCGATGGATCCGTCATGCCCCGCTGGACGCCGGCGCGGGCTTTGCCGAGCCACCGCCCCTCGAATCCGCGGACATGTCCGGACAAGCCGGACAACGGCCGGGCACGGGCGACGGGAGTTCGCTGCACCGACGAGCGACGCGACGGCGACATCGCAGCGAGCGGTGCAGGGCACCGAAGCGGCAGGCGCCGTGATCGAGCCATGGCGAAGACGCAGACGCAAACAGGGGGAGCATCACGCGATGCTCCCCCTGCAGTCATCTGGAGCGGGAAACGAGTCTCGAACTCGCGACCTCAACCTTGGCAAGGTTGCGCTCTACCAACTGAGCTATTCCCGCGTCAAGCAATCTGGAGGCGCGACTCGGAATCGAACCGGGGTACACGGCTTTGCAGGCCGCTGCATAACCACTCTGCCATCGCGCCATGCCCGGTTTCGAAAACCGGCTCCCGGCCGGACAGGCCCGGGAATCAAAAGGGGAAAGCGATGCTTTCCCCAGATGTTCTGGAGCGGGAAACGAGTCTCGAACTCGCGACCTCAACCTTGGCAAGGTTGCGCTCTACCAACTGAGCTATTCCCGCAAAAGAGACGCGCATTATAGATGCGCATCCGGTAATCGTCAAGCAACTCGATTGCTGCCTGCCCTCAGAATCGGTGCCGCCCGGTGCAGGTAATAACCCATCGACCAGAGCGTCAATGCGGCCGCGATCCATATCAGGATCGTGCCGGCGTAATTGCTGCCGACGCCGAGAAGCGGCGCATTATAGAGGAGAAGCGGAATGGCCGCCATTTGCGCGGCGGTCTTCAGTTTGCCGACGAAGGCCACCGCCACGTTGGCCGATTTGCCGAGTTGGGCCATCCATTCGCGCAGCGCCGAAATCGTGATTTCGCGGCCGATGATGATCACCGCCAGGATCGCGTCCAGGCGGTCGAGTTGGACCAGCACGATCAGCGCCGCGGCAACCATCAGCTTGTCGGCCACCGGATCGAGGAAGGCGCCGAAGGCGGACGTCTGCTTGAGACTGCGCGCCAGATAGCCGTCGAACCAGTCGGTCACCGCGGCGGCGACGAAGATCACCGCCGCGATCAGGTTCCGGCGGTCTGCCCCGAGCCAGCCGTCCGGCAGGTAGAACACCCCGACGACGATCGGAATCAGTGCGATCCGCATCCAGGTCAGCGTGTTCGGAATGTTCAGCGTCATCGGGGCGTCGCGATCTGGGCGGGCATCTCAATGCAGGGCATTGTATATCTGTTGCGCCAGCTTCCTGCTGATGCCCTCGACGCGGCACAGGTCCTCCACCGTCGCCGCGCGCACGCCCTCCAGCCCACCGAAGGCGGCCAGCAGGTCGCGGCGGCGGGTCGGGCCGATGCCGGCGATGTCCTCCAGCCGCGAGCCGACCCGCGATTTGGCCCGCCGCGCCCGATGCCCGGTGATCGCGAAGCGGTGCGCTTCGTCGCGCACTTCCTGGATCAGGTGCAGCGCCGGATCGTCGGGCGACAGGTTGGCGGCGACGCGGCCGTCGGCGAAGACCAGGGTCTCGAGGCCGGGTTTGCGCCCCTCGCCCTTGGCGACCCCCACCAGCGGCAGGCCCTCCAGGCCGAGTTCGGTCATCACCTCGCGGGCAATGCCGAGTTGCCCCTTGCCGCCGTCGATCAGCAGCAGATCGGGGCGCACGCCCTCGCCCATCGCGACCCGTTCGAAGCGCCGCGTCAGCGCCTGGCGCATCGCGGCGTAGTCGTCGCCGCCTGTGATGCCGGCGATGTTGTAGCGCCGGTACTCGGACTTCTTCATCCGCCCCTGCTCGCACACCACGCAGGAAGCCACGGTGGCCTCGCCCATGGTGTGGCTGATGTCGAAGCACTCGATGCGCTGCGGCGCCTCGCCGAGATCGAGCGCGTCCTTCAGCGCCTCCAGCCGCATCTCGCTGCGCCCGGC
>JBNLET010000261.1:0-3829 GCA_050305135.1 Rhodocyclaceae bacterium
AATGCTGCACTTCTCCGGCTACCGCGCGCCGACCCAGCTGTGCGTGAACGGCTTCCTGACCGTGGACGGCGCCAAGATGAGCAAGAGCCGCGGCACCTTCATCACCGCGCGCTCCTACCTCGAGCAGGGCCTCAACCCGGAGTGGCTGCGCTACTACTTCGCCGCCAAGTCCAACGGCAGCATGGAGGACGTGGACCTGTCGCTGGACGACATGATCGCCAAGGTCAATTCGGACCTGGTCGGCAAGTTCGTCAATATCGCCAGCCGCTGCGCCGGCTTCATCGCCAAGCGCTTCGACGGCCAACTGGCCGCCTGCGACGACGCAGTGTTCGATCCCTACGCGGAGGCCGGCAGCCGGGGCGACATCGCGACGGCCTACGAGGAGCGCGACTTCGGCCGGGCGCTGCGCGAGATCATGCGGCTGGCCGACATCGCAAACCAGTACGTCAATGAGCAGAAACCGTGGGAACTGGCCAAGGCCGAGGGCCGGCAGGCAAGCCTGCACACCGTCTGTTCGACCGCTCTGTCGCTGTTCAAGACGCTGGCCGGCTTCCTGAAGCCGGTGCTGCCGCAGGTAGCGGCAGACGTCGAAGCCTTCCTCGGCATCGCACCGATCGACTGGGCGGACGCCGCGGCACCGCTGCCCGCCGGGCACCGCATCAACACCTACAAGCACCTGATGACCCGCGTCGAGCGCAAGCAGATCGACGCGCTGCTGGAAGCCAACCGCGAATCGCTGGCGCCGGCCCCCGCTACGGCCGAGGCCTCGTCGCAGCAGCGCCACGCCGAGCACCAGACCCACGTGGCGCAAACCGAGGGTGGCTCGCCGACCATCGGCATCGACGAGTTCGCCAAGCTGGATCTGCGCATCGCCCGCATCGTCTCGGCCGATCACGTCGAAGGCGCCGACAAGCTGCTGCGCTTGACGCTGGACATCGGCGAGACCAGGCCGCGGCAGGTCTTCGCCGGCATCAAATCGGCCTACGACCCGTCCATGCTGGTCGGCCGGCTGACCGTGATGGTCGCCAACCTGGCGCCGCGCAAGATGAAGTTCGGCCTGTCCGAAGGGATGGTGCTGGCCGCTTCCGGCGAGGGACCGGGACTGTTCATCCTGTCGCCGGACGAAGGCGCCCAGCCCGGCATGCGGGTCAGGTGAAGCCCCCTCACACGATCGCGCGCGCCGCCGCGCTCTCGAGCAGCCGACGACGCCGATGCCGCTGACCGCCACCAAACGCTGGATCGTGCACCACCGGACCGGCCCCGGGAGATCTCCGCAGCGCCGCTGAGTACGGCGTCAACAAGCCCTTTTGGCTCGAATTGCGGAGACTTTCATGCAGATACGCTTCCACCCGAAGCTGCTCGACACGCTGCGCGGCTACGGCCGCGAGCAGTTCATCCACGACGCTTCAGCCGGCGCCACGGTCGGCGTGCTGGCGCTGCCGCTGGCGATGGCCTTCGCGATCGCCAGCGGCATGAGTCCGGCCGCCGGCATCTGGACCGCGATCGTGGCCGGCCTGCTGATCTCGCTGCTGGGCGGCTCGCGCGTCCAGATCGGCGGCCCGACCGGCGCCTTCATCCCGATCGTCTACGCCATCGTCGTCGAGCACGGCGTGCAGGACCTGCTGGTCGCGACGATGCTGGCCGGCGCGATGCTGATCGCGATGGGCGCTTTTCGCCTCGGCAGCATGATCCGCTTCATCCCGGTGTCGGTCGTGATCGGCTTCACCAACGGCATCGCCGTCGTGATCTTCCTGTCGCAGGTGAAGGATTTCCTCGGCCTGTCGATCGATGAGTTGCCCGGCGACACCTTCGGCAAGCTGCAGGCGCTGCTCGGCCATCTCGACACGCTGCACCTGCCGACCGTGGCGCTGGCGGTGGCCTCGCTGGCGGTGCTGCTGGGCTGGAACCACATCGCGCGGCGCGTCGAGCTGCTGCGCCGGCTGCCGGGTCCGCTCGGCGTGCTGGTGCTGGCCACCGCGGTCAACGCGCTGTTCGCACTGCCGGTCGAGACGATCGGCTCGCGCTTCGGCGGCATTCCGCAACAGGTGCCCGAGATCGGCCTGCCGTCGCTGAACTTCTCCGATCTGGGCAAGCTGATCGCGCCGGCGCTGACGATCGCGCTGCTCGGCGCGATCGAGTCCTTGCTGTCGGCGCGCGTCGCGGACAGCCAGATCGACGATCGCCACGATCCGAACCAGGAACTGCTGGCGCAGGGCGCCGCCAACCTGATCGCGCCGCTGTTCGGCGGCTTCGCCGCCACCGGCGCGATCGCGCGCACCGCCACCAACGTCCGCTCCGGCGGCCGCACGCCGCTGGCCGGCATCGTGCACGCCGCGGTGCTGCTGGCGATCGTGCTGCTGCTGGCGCCGCTGGCGCGTCACATCCCGCTCGCCACGCTGTCGGCGATCGTCGTGCTGGTGTCGGTCAACATGGGCGAGTGGCACGCCTTCGCGCCGCGCGAGCTGCGCCGCTACTCGACCCACTACCGCACCATCCTGCTCGGCGTCTTCCTGATCACGGTGGTCTTCGACCTGACGCTGGCGGTCGAGATCGGCATGGTGCTGGCGAGCCTGTTCTTCATCTACCGGGTGTCGGACCTGACCGGCCTCGAGCGCATCCCGCTCGAGGACCACTACGGCGTCGAAGCGCTGGTGCGCAGCGACGGCAGCTACCGCATCCAGGCCTACAAGGTGTACGGCAGCCTGTTCTTCGGCGCCGCCAACAAGCTCGAGGCACTGCTGCTCGAGCACAGCGGCAATCCCGACGTGGTGATCCTGGATCTCGACAAGGTCATCAACATCGACACCACCGGCCTCGACATCCTGCAGACGCTGCACCGGAATCTGCTAAAAAGAGGGGCGGCACTGCTGCTGTGCGATCTGAACGACCAGCCCGGCTCGCTGATCCGGCGTTCCGGCTTCATCGACCGCCTCGGCGCCGACAAGGTCGCGGGCAACATCACCGACGCGCTGCTGCGCGCGCAGGGGATCAAGCCCATCATGGCCCCCTGAGCCGCCACGGGGCCGGAGGAGAGGACATGCAAACCGTGATTTGCCGCCGGCTGTCGATCCGCGGCAAGGTGCAAGGCGTCTGCTACCGGGCCTCGGCGCAGGATGCGGCGCTTGCCCACGGCCTCACCGGCTGGGTCCGCAACCGCCTCGACGGCTCGGTCGAGGCGGTCGTGCAAGGGCCGAGCAGCGCCGTGCAGGCCTTCATCGAGTGGGCCCACCGCGGCCCGCCCGCGGCCCGCGTCGACACCGTCGAGATCGAAGACTGGAGCGAAGCGGGGCGCGACGGCTTCGAGTTTCGCGACACCGCCTGAGGGCGCACCTCAGGCCGCGTAGACGACCTCCACCGCGGCCGGCTCGAGCCAGTCGCGCAGACCTTCCAGCAGCGCGTCTTCCGGCCGCACCTTCCAGCCACCGCCGAGCGGCAGTTCAGCCTCGGCATCCTGGTTGCGGTAGCGCACGCTGACCGGGCATTCGCCCTCGCGGAACGGCGACAACAGGCCTTGCAGCCGCTCCACCGCGGCGGCCGGGCCGCCGCTCCCGGCGACCTCGCCGTTGAGCCGGATCTGCAGGCCGCGGGCGAAGCGGGCGCGCGCCTCGCCGAGCGTCATCAAGCGCTCCGCGACGACCCGCAGGCCGCCCGAGAAATCGTCGTTGCTCACCTTGACCTCGGCCACCAGCACCTCGTCCACGACGATCCGGTCGCGCTCCCGGTCGAACAGCTCGGAGAACACCGACACCTCGCGCGGCTGCGTCCCGTCGTCGACCAGCACGAACGCGATCTTGCCGCGGGCGGTCATCTTGGCGCGCACCTCCATCAC
>JBNLET010000262.1:0-12939 GCA_050305135.1 Rhodocyclaceae bacterium
CACGGCCTGCTGCCGCCGCCGCCCAAATAGCCGCATGCCCTGCGGCCAAGGCCTGCCGGAATGAAAAGGCCCCGCCGTGGCGGGGCCTTTTTTCGGCCGGTCAGCGTCGCCTCACTTCTTGCCCTTGCCCTTGGCCACCACCGGCAGGCCGTCGATCAGCTTGACGATCTCGGCCGGCTTCATCGCCGCCACCAGCTTGACACCGCCGCGCAACAGCTCGGACTTGGTGCAGATGCGACCCTTCTTGGCCAGCGCGGCGCGCAGGTCCTTGAGCAGGGTGTGCTCGGACTTGGGCATCGAAAACGAATCGCGCACGACCTTCTCGGCCTTCTCCTTCGGCTTCTCCTTGCCCTTGGCCTCGACCTTGCCGGCCTTCGCCTTCTTGCCGGCGACCGGGGCGCTGGCCGCGACGGCCTTGGCGGGTGCGGCTGGAGCCGGGCTGCCGGCGGCGGCGGGCACCTTGGCCGGCGCCTTGTCAGCGGCTACCGGCTTGGCCGCGATGGCCTTGCCGGGCGCGACCTTGACCGGTGCCCGCTTCGTGGCGGCGGGCTTGGCTGCCGCGGGTTTGGCTGCCGCGGGTTTGGCCGCCGCGGGTTTGGCTGCCGCGGGTCTGGCTGCAGCCGGTTTCGGTGCAGTTGGTTTGGCCGCTGCGGGCTTGGCCGTGGCCGGTCTTGCCGCCGCCTTGGCCGGCGCAGCCTTCGTTGCCGCGGGCTTGGCCGACGCCGATTTGGCCGCGGCCGTCTTCGCGACGGTGGCTCTGGCCACCGCCGACTTGACGGCTGCAGGCTTGGCCGCTGCGGGTTTCGTCGGCGCGGCCTTGGTCGTCGCGCTCGCGGCCGCCGCCTTGGCCGGCGCCGAAACCGCCTTGGCGGCACTGGCCGCCGTGCCCCTTGCGGGCGCCGCTTTGGCGGCGCCGCGCTTGGCCGTCGGCAGGCGTTTCTCGATCGATGCGTCCTCGGCCTTCAGGCTTTGGCGCAGGGCATTCCGGGTCTTGGCGGTGGCTGTCATTTCCTCTTCTTCTCCAGTTCCTTCAACAAGGCCCTCACGAGGCCGCGAACTTCCTGCCGGGCATGCTCAGCCGAGCTCCCGAGCTGGAAAACCGAACCGCCGGCCAGCGCGCTTTCGGCGAACGCATTGCGTTGCGCCAGCGCCGCCTGCATGACCGGCAGCGAAAATTCATGCATGAATTCGACGATCTCCCCTGCCAAGCGGGTTCTCAATACGCGGTTGGGCAGCAGGAAGGCCTTCAGCGACTTGCGCCGGGCCTGCACCTGCAGCACCAGGCTCTCGACCGCCCGCGTCGACCACAGATCGGTCGGACCCGGCACCACCGGGATCAGCACCAGGTCCGCGACCTCCAATGCCGCCAGCGTGCCGCGATGTTCGATCGATGGCGGGCAGTCCGCCAGCAGCAGGCCGTGGCGCTTGCCGAGCGCACGCAGCGACTCGACGGCACCCTCTTCCGCCACGGGGCTTGCGACCGGCATGCCGGATTCGCCGGCGGCGGCCAGCTCGGACCATCGCAATGCGCTTTCCTGGGGATCCAGATCGGCGATGCCGAACGAATGCCCCGCTTCCGCCAGGCCACCCGCCAGCTGCATCACCACGGTGGTCTTGCCGGCACCCCCCTTCTGCGATACAACCGCGATGATCTTTGCCGACATTCCACTCCCTGGACAATTGGTAATACGGTAATAACTTATAGTCTTCGCCGCACCCATTTCAAGTTGCGGTGCAGCGTACGGCGACAGGAGCCGACACGATGAGCATGATCGAAGTATGGCAGGGAGATATTACGCGTCTCGACGTGGACGCGATCGTCAATGCAGCCAACAATTCGCTGCTCGGTGGCGGAGGCGTCGATGGCGCGATCCATCGCGCGGCCGGCCCGCGGCTGCTCGACTACTGCCGCACGCTCGGCGGTTGCCCCACCGGCGAGGCACGATTGACACCGGGTTTCGATCTGACCGCCCACTGGATCATCCACACGGTGGGACCGGTGTGGTCCGGCGGTACGGCCGGCGAAGCCGCATTGCTGGCCGACTGCTACCGGAACTGCCTCGGAATCGCCCACGAAAAAGGCTTCGAGTCGATCGCCTTCCCGGCGATCAGTTGCGGCGTCTACGGCTATCCGCCCGAGCAGGCCTGTGACATCGCAATCGCGGCCTGCCTCGCGGCAGGCCGCCTCGACGCGCCGCTGCGGCGCATCGTGCTGACAGCGTTCGATCAGACGATGGCGGAGCGGTTCTCGCGCGCCCTGCGCTCCGCTCTCCCGTAGCTGCCGCGAGCGGCGGCATTCGAGCGGGCGTCCTCTTCGTCGTCCAGATTGCACGCGCACAGGTTGCGGCCGCATAGGCGCAGGCAGTGCTGCCCGGCCGGATCGCTCGGTACCAGACCGGCGTGCTCGCCGGTCGGCGGGGTTTCGAGTTCGAGCAGCAGCAGGAATCGGTCGACCGCCTCGCGCGAACGGAAGACCGTCAGCTTGCCATCACTCGCACACAACATGCGGCCGGACAGTGACAGCACGAAGCATTCACCGCAGCCCGCGGATATCTGGTGCAGCTTCAGATCAGCGTTGTCGCGCCCCCAGCGCGGACCTGCGGCCAATTCGAGCCAAGTCGCCGGCTTTATTCTCATACCCATGCTCTCCTCCTGGTTCCACGCGCCCCGAATCGGTGCCAGCTCCGGGGTCCCTATTCTTCATTCGCGTCTGGCCTGACCACCTGCGCGAACTTATTCTTGAACGCCTGATTATCCGCCTTGACAGAAGCAATGCAATCTGCAAGTGCACAATTGATCGCGGTCAAAGCTGCCGATAGCGCCTCGACGATGCCACGGGCCGATGCCGATCGGCTTGGCTATACTCGCGCATTTCGCCACACCGAACAGGAGACACCCGATGAAGCTGGAAACCCTTGCCGTACATGGCGGTTTCAAGGCCGACCCGACCACGCGGGCGGTGGCCGTGCCGATCTACCAGACCACCTCCTACGCCTTCGACGACACCCAGCACGGCGCGGACCTGTTCGACCTCAAGGTGCAGGGCAACATTTATACAAGGATCATGAACCCGACCCAGGACGTGCTCGAGCAGCGCGTCGCGGCGATGGAAGGCGGCATCGCGGCACTGGCGCTGGCCTCGGGCCAGGCCGCGATCACCTACGCGATCCAGACCATCGCCGAATCGGGCGACAACGTCGTCTCGGCCGCCACGCTGTACGGCGGCACCTACAACCTGTTCGCCCATACGCTGCCGCAGTACGGCATCGACGTGCGCTTCGCGGACCACCGCGACCCGGCCAGTTTCGAGCCGCTGATCGACGATCGCACCAAGGCCATCTACTGCGAGTCGGTCGGCAATCCGCTCGGCAACATCACCGATTTCGAGCGCCTGGCCGAGATCGCGCACCGCCACGGCGTGCCGCTGATCGTCGACAACACCGTGCCGACGCCCTACCTGTGCCGACCGTTCGAGCACGGCGCCGACATCGTCGTCCATTCGCTGACCAAGTACCTGGGCGGCCACGGCAATTCGATCGGCGGCGTGATCGTCGACTCGGGCAAGTTTCCCTGGGCCGACCACAAGCAGCGCTTCCGTCGCCTGAACGAACCCGACGTGTCCTACCACGGCGTCGTCTACACCGAGGCGCTCGGCCCGGCCGCCTACATCGCACGCGCAAGGGTCGTACCGCTGCGCAATATGGGCGCAGCGATCAGCCCGTTCAACAGCTTCCTGATCCTGCAAGGCATCGAGACGATCGCGCTGCGCATGGACCGCATCTGCGACAACACGCTGGCGGTCGCCAACTACCTGCGCGGCCACGACAAGGTGAACTGGGTGAATTACGCCGGCCTGGAAGACCACGCCGACCACGGCCTGGTCAGGAAGTACATGGGCGGCCGCGCCTCGGGCATCCTGACCTTCGGCGTCAAGGGCGGACGCGACGGCGGCGCGCGCTTCCAGGACGCGTTGGAGCTGGTCACCCGCCTGGTGAACATCGGCGACGCCAAGTCGCTGGCCTGCCACCCGGCCTCCACCACCCACCGCCAGCTCGCACCCGAGGAACTCGCCAAGGCGGGCGTCACCGAGGATATGGTGCGCCTGTCGATCGGCATCGAGCACATCGACGACATCGTCGCCGATCTGGAGCAGGCGCTGGCCAAGGTCTGAGCGCAAGCGTCCAGCAGCAGCGAGGCCGCCCGCAGGCGGCCTCGTCACCGTGGCAGGCCGCCGTGCTCAGTGGCGCGGGGCATCACGGAACTGGCGCAGCCAGACGCCGAAATCGTCTTCCGGCATCGGGTGGCCATACAGGAAGCCCTGCATCTCGCGGCAACCCAGCGACTGCAGCAGCTGCGCCTGCTCGGATGTTTCGACCCCCTCGGCAATGACGGACATGTCCGACCCCTCGGCCAGCCGCAGTATCGTATGAACGATGCCGCTGCGGGCGTTGCCGGAATTGAGCCGGGCGACGAAACTGCGATCGACCTTCAGCCGGTCGATCGGCAGCTGGCTCAGGCTGCTGAGCGACGAGAAGCCGCAACCGAAGTCGTCCAGCGCGATGCGGATGCCGAGCGCCTTGAGCGAGCGCAACTGCTCGATCACCTTGTCCACTTCCTCCATCGCGACGGACTCGGTGATCTCGAGCTCGATCCGGTCGGCCGGCGCACCGGTCACGTCGAGCGTATTGCGGATCATCTGCACGAAACCCTCGTGCCGGAACTGCAGCGCCGAGACGTTGACCGCCACGATCATGCCGAACTCGCCCTGATCGCGCCAACGCAGCAACTGCTCGCAGGCCTGGCGGAACACCCAGGCGCCGATGTCTACGATCAGCCCGGTGTATTCGGCCAGCGGAATGAAGGCTTCCGGCGACACCATCTCGCCGCCGTCCTTGCGCCAGCGCAACAAGGCCTCGACGCCGCGCACCTCGTTGCTGACCGGATCGACCTGGGGCTGGTAGTGCAGGCTCAGGCCGCGCTGGAAGTCGATCGCGGCGCGCAACTCGTTCAGCATCGCGAGTCGCGCCTGTGCCCGACCGGCCATCTCCGCCGTGTAGACGCAATAGCGGGACGCCGGATCGAGCTTGGCCTGGCCGAGCGCCACCGCCGCATCGCGCACCAGGTCGGCCGCCCGCGGCAGCGGACCGCCGCCGGCGCGGGCCACCGGGGCGATGCCGACCCGGATCTGCAGCGGTACGCCGTGGCCGCGGGCATGAAACGGTGCCTCGAAGATGCTCAGCAGCATTTCCGGCGCCAGCGCGCCGGCGTCGCCGAACAGCACGAAGCTGTCGCCCACCAGCCGCGCCAGCCGGACCGAATCCGCGAACGCCGCGCGCAATCGGCGAGCCACCGACATCAACAGCGCATCGCCGGTGCGCTGGCCGAGCGCGTTGTTCACCTCAGAGAAGCGGGCCAGGTCGAGCATCGCGACCACGCAGTTTCTGGCGTCCTCGGCCGAGGCGAGGAAATGATCCACGTCCTCGATGAAGCGCACCCGGTTAGGCAGGCGCGTCAGCGGATCGAAATAGGCGTGGAAGTTCAGCCGCTCGAACAGGCCGACATTCTCGAAGCCGACGCCGATATTGACTGCAAAGACCTCCAGCAGTCGCCGGTCCACGGCCTCGAGCGGCCTGTCGTTCGCCATGTACACGACGGCCGACCGCCCTGCCGCGCCGCTGAAATAGAGCACCGTCGCGCCCCGCTCGTAGATGCTGGTGCGGGCCGCCATGCAGCGCCCGATGGTCTGCACGATGTCCCGTTCGGCCAGCTCCGACAGCGGACGGCTGACTTGACCGCGGAAGCGCCCTGCGGCACCGACGACGTACAGCGCGTTGTCGGTTTCCGGCATGAAGGGCGAGCCGTTCTGCGCACAGATCAGGCCCTCCGGCTGCAGCCTCAGCAGGGCTGCGATCTGCATCAGTACGCCTTCCGAGAAACTCGCCAGCGCACGGCGGCCGAACAGCTCTGCGGCGGACTGCACGATCAGGTCCAGCCCGCGCCGGCTGGCGGTGATCGTACGGATCTGCTCGTAGCTGCGGATCGCCGCGGTCAGCGCAGTGACCAGGCGCACGTGGGTCAGCTCGGACTTGGTCTTGTAGTCGTTGATGTCGTAGTCGCGCACGACGCTGAGCTCGGGCGCGTAGCCCGGCTGCCCGGTGCGCAGGATGATGCGCAGCTCGTTCAGCTCCAGTTCGCACCGGATCACCGTGACCAGATCGAGTCCGGCCTCAGGCGTTTCCATCACCACGTCCAGCAGCACCACCGCGATGTCGTGGCCCTCGCGTTCCAGCACCCGGCGCGCCTCGGCGGCGCTGTTGGCATGGAGCAAGCTCAGCGGCCGGTCGAGCAGGACCGTATTCTGGAGGGCGAAGTTCGTCGCCTGATGCACTTCCTCGTCGTCGTCCACGACGAGCACCTTCCAGTCGGGCAGTTCGCCGTTCCGGCCTTCGGTGTCTTCGACGTCGCCGAGATCGTCGACGAAGTCGATCACATCGTCTCTTGGGGCAAGTGCGCTCAATGGTCTTCTTCGAAGTGGACCGGTCTCGCGGGCAGTCCGGAGACCCTGGGGAAAACCGGAGATTGACCTGATATCGACCGCCGGGCAGCGTTCTTTAGCCGCCGCCGGGACGGCGAACAGGCCCCGGCGCGCCACTTCAGCGACCGTTCGTCGGACGAATGTGCAGTGTTTGTGCAACGGCCACCGGCAAAATCGAGCCGACAATGCTGCGGCGCAGCTTTCAATCGCCTAAACTTGTGACGCTCGACGCAGTCTTCCGCTGCGCCCGCACCGATACTGCCCCCCATGAACGACTCGATTCCACTCGGCACCCGGCAGAACATCGACGGCAACGACCGCGTTTTCTACTACGGGTACTGGATCAAGGCCTACGCGCCGCCGGCCAATACGCTGGACGCGAAGAAGCGCCTGATCGAAGGCCTCACGCGCCGGCTGTTCAACCACGTCGAGCACGGCCTGAACATCCCGGGACGCCGCCTCGAGGAAGCCCGTGCCGCCTACGAAGCCGCCACCGATCCGCGTCTCAAGCGGGTCAAGGGAGCGATGCTCGCCGGCGCGCTGTTCAATCGCGCCACCGACATCTTCACCAAGCTGGTGGAATTGCAGTCGATGGGCATCGAGATCCAGACCGACAACGAGTTGATGCGCGAATGCGGCCAGTGCCTGCAGGAAGCCCTGACGCTCGGCAAGCTCGTTTTGCACCGCAGCGGAGACGAGGGCATCGACGAGTTGTGGGGCGAGCCGTTCAAGGCCTTCACGATGCCGATCGATGCGTTCTACGAGAGCCGCTACGTCAAGATCGCGATGACGATGCGGGACATCGACCGAATCACCGAAGCGATGGTCGGTGTGTTCCCCGAATTGCCGATGTTCGGGCGGGAGATCGAACCGATCCTGCGCGACTACGCCGAAGCCGCCAAGATCAAGTGCGAGACGCTGCGCACCGACCCGGCCATCTTTGAAGTCTGGAGCCGATTCGTCGTCGCGGCCGAGACGGTCGGCGAATACCAGCCGAAACTGCAGCCCAACGCGCGCGACATCGACCTGCGCGAGGCCAGCGAGGGCGAGGCCCTGATCTCGAAAGGCGTCGATCTGATCAGCTACATCACCCGTGCCCGCGTGCCGATGCCGAAGAGCACGCGCGAGTACGTCGAACGCTGCGCGGCCTTCCGCAAGGAAGCCGAAGCCCGCCGCCATACCTACGACCCGCTGTAGTCGCCCCCGGCGCTGCGCCGAGGGCCGGACTCAGAAACCGATCTTGCGCTTGCCGCCGGCGCGGAAAGCGTCCAGATCCTCCACTTCGAGTTCGTCGCGGCCGGCCAGCTTGGCATTGCCGAAGGCCGCCATCAGCGCGCGCCGCTGCTCGCGCGGCGGATACTGGGCCAGGCGCTCCATGAAGTCGCACGCCGGCTCCTCCGGGAAGCCCCAGTCGTGGGCAGCGACGATCTCGCGATAGAGCCGGCAGGCAATCTGGAACGACTCGTCGGCATCCGGCCGCGGCACCGAATAGACGTTCATCCGATTCAGGATCGGCTCCGGTATCGAACGCTCGTCGTTGGCGGTCGTCACCCACAGGATGTGGCTGGCGTCCATCTCCACGTCGACGAACTCGTCGCGGAAACAGCGCGCGGTGTCCTGCTCGAACAACTCGTACAACGGCCCCATCGGATCGTAGCGCGAGTCGCCGCCGGCCTTGTCCACCTCGTCGAGCACGATCACCGGATTCGCCACCTCGCCGCCGACCAGCGTGTTGGCCACCTTGCCGGCCTTGGCATGGTTCCATTGCGAGGAGGCGCCGGACAGGATCCAGCCGGCGGTCAGCGAACTCATCGACACGAACTGGTAGCCGGTGCCGAGTTGCTCGGCCAGCGCCTTGGCGAAATGGGTCTTGCCGATGCCGGGCTCGCCCAGCAGCAGCACCGGCGCGAAGGCCACCGGTTCGTTGCCGGACACCGCCAGCGCCATCGATTTCTTCAAGTCATCGATCACCTCGCCGAAGTTCGGACAGCGCTCGTAGAGCGGATCGAGCGTGTCGGTCCTGCTCGGCTTGACGACGAAGCGCGTGCCGCCAAGCTTCTTCATGCGGTCGTAGAAGCTGGCCAGCGACTCGTTGCGCTGCGCCGCACTGTCCTCGAGCGCGCGGTCCACGTCCTCGACGCGGTAGATCTCGCGCGCGTCTGCGATCGGAATGCGAATGTCGGCGGTTCCCATGGCTGCCTCCGTACGGATCGGCGATTCAAAGCCTACATGCTTGTCGTCGGACCCTCGACCGGTCCGGTTCAATGCTGTCAGTGAAACAGAAGCGAAGCCCGTGCCAAATGGCACGGGCTTCGCCAACATGCCGCCGGGCGGCGACGCCGGCTGAAAGGATGGCGGCAGCCGGCCTGTCTAGCGCTACATGGCTGCCGCGCGAATGCTCGCGGGGCACCAAAATGCTGCACCGCACAATCCAAGTTGGTGCATCACCGTCGCGGAACCGACACAAGTCATGCCGCGTCCACTTCCACATCTTGCAGGAGACCCATTCCATGCGCCGCCCCCTCGCATCCCTGTTCTTCGCCGGCACGCTCGCTGCGCTGGCCGCCCCCACCCAGGCAGCCACCGCCATCGCCACCTTCGCCGGCGGCTGCTTCTGGTGCATGGAGGGCCCGTTCGACAAGCTGGATGGCGTCATCTCCACCACCTCCGGCTACACCGGCGGTCATACCGACAATCCGACCTACCCGGAGGTGTCCAGCGGTGCCACCGGCCACGCCGAATCCGTCCAGGTGGTCTACGACCCTGACAAGATCAGCTACGAACAGTTGCTCACCACCTTCTGGCACAACATCGACCCGACCGTGAAGAACCGCCAGTTCTGCGACGTGGGCAGCCAGTACCGCAGCGCGATCTTCTACCACGACGAGACGCAGAAGAAGCTGGCCGAGGAATCCAAGGTCGCGCTCGAGCAGGCCGTGTTCGGCAAGGCGCTGGTGACCGAGATCACCGCTGCCGGCACTTTCTACCCGGCTGAGGACTACCACCAGGACTACTACATGAAGAATCCGCTGCGCTACAAGTACTACCGCTACAGCTGCGGCCGCGACCAGCGCCTGGAACAGATCTGGGGCGAGGCGGCCGGCCACTGAGTTGCAGGCCGGCGGCGGCCTGGAGGGCAACGGCAACTTCACCTCCTTCCTGCGCGTGTCCTGCATGCGCTACCTGCAATTGCAGCTGGCGGGACGCATCCCGGACGACCTCGCGGTACCGATCCGCGGCCTGGACGCGGACTGGGTGCTGGCCGGCGAGCCGGGCCGTCCGTCCTGAGCGCGCTATCATCGGGACATGCACAGCATGGAGTCGCGCATGCCCGACAGCTTCGATCACGACCATCCACCGGCCAGCGGCAACAGCATCGGCATCGCCCGCAGCGGCAGCTTCGATGCCGCCGCGTTCGAGGCCGCGGTCACCGCGCTGCTCGAGGCCTGCGGCATTGCGCCGGACTCCGCCCACACCGGCAAGACCGCCCGCCGAGTGCGCGAACTGTGGCAGCGCCGGCTGCTCGGCGGCTACGAGCTCGACCCGGCCGAGGCCCTCGGCGAGGGCTTCGCCGACGCGCGGCGGGACATGGTGGTGGTTCGCGGCATTGCGGTGCATGGCGTGTGCCCGCATCACCTGGTGCCGTTTCGCGGCGTCGCCCACGTCGCCTACCTGCCCGGCGGCCGGCTGCACGGCTTCGGCCGCATCGCGCGGCTGGTGGACGCCATCGGCCACCGCTTCACCTACCAGGAGTGGATGACGCGCGACATCGCCAACGCGCTGATCACGCACGGCGAGGCCCGCGGCGCGGCCTGCATGATCGAGGCGGAGCAACTGTGCCTGCTGCTGGGCGAGGACCGGCGCGGCGACGAGCGTGTCGTAACGCAGGCCTGGGCCGGCGAGTTCGATACCTCCGAGCAGGCGCGCAACGAGTTCCTGCGCTGCATCGCGCCGCTGCCCCGCTGAGCAGGTGAGGCGCGACCGAATCCGCCTTCGGCTGTTGCCGTTCGCGGCCGCGCTGCTGCTGGCCGGCTGCGGCACCGCCACCCAGGTGCGCGAGTCCCCGCCGATGCCGGGCGATGCCGGTGCGCCGGCCCGGTCGCCGGTCGAGGAGCGCCCGCCGTCGCCCGCCACCGTAACGCCGCTGCCGCAGCCGCCGGCATTGACCGCCGCCCGCATCGAACGCTACCTGCCGCGCTCCGCCAGCGACCGCGCCGGCTGGTCGCGGGACATCGCCCGCGCCTTCGCCGAACTCCGGATCGAGGCCAGCGCCGAGAACATCTGCAGCGTCGTCGCGATCACCGAGCAGGAGTCGCTGTTCGTCGCCGACCCGCCGGTGCCCGGCCTGTCGAAGATCGTCTGGCGCGAGATCGAGGCCCGCCGCAAGCGCTACGGCATCCCGAAGCTGGTGCTGGACAAGGCGCTCGAGACGCGCTCGCCGGACGGCCGCAGCTACCGCAGGCGCATCGACGCGCTGCGCACCGAAAACGAGATGAACCGGCTCTACCAGGACATGATCGCCGAGCTGCCGTTCGGCCCGACGCTGCTGGCGAAGCGCAATCCGGTGCGCACCGGCGGCCCGATGCAGGTCAGCATCGCGTTCGCCGAGCGGCATGCCGAGCGCCGCGGCTACCCCTACCCGGTCGGGCGCTCGATTCGCGACGAGGTGTTCACGCGCCGCGGCGGCATGTATTTCGGTATCGCGATCCTGCTCGACTACCCGGCGCCCTACAGCGAGCCGGTGTATCGCTTCGCCGACTTCAACGCCGGCCGCTACGCCAGCCGCAACGCGGCCTTCCAGAACGCGCTGGCGATCGCCAGCGGACGCCGGCTGGTGCCGGACGGCGACTTGCTGCGCTACCGGGACGGCGAACCGGCCGACGAGCCGAGCAACACCCGGCGCGCCGTCGATGCGATCGCCGGTCGCCTCGGCCTGTCGGCAGGCGAGATCGCTCGCCAGTTGCGGCTCGAAAAGCAGGCCGGCTTCGGCGACACGCGGCTCTACCGCCGGGTTTTCGAACTGGCCGAGCGGCGCGCGCGCAAAGCTTTGCCGCGAGCTTCGCTGCCGCGGATCCGGCTGAAGAGCCCGAAGATCAGCCGCAAGCTGACCACCGAATGGTTCGCCAAGCGGGTGCGCTGGCGCTACGAGCACTGCCTCGCGCGCGGGCGCTGAGCGAGCTCGAGATGGCGTGTAAGGCCGGCTTCAGCCGGCCACGAACACTCGACAATGCGCGGATGATCGGGCCGCCCCGGGGCCGGGGCCGTTCGCTCAGCGGCTCGCCAGCCGGGCCTCGGCCTTGTCGAGCCAGACGCCGAGCTCGCGCAGCAGCGCGTCGCGGTCGAAGGAGCAGCTCTCGTCGGCGAAGCCGGCGGACGACTCCAGCCGCATCAGCAACTGCTCCAGCACCTCGCCGTAGCGTGGCGGCAAATCGGCCAGCGCGGGCGGCGCGTCGGCGCGCCACAGCGCGACGCATTGCAGCGCCGAGATGCGGCCCTGCCGCAGTCGCTCGAGCGCCATCCGCAGCGATGCGGTCATGACCCGCCCCGCCAGCGGCCGGCGAAAGCCAGCGCGTCCGGAAAGAACTGCAGGAAATCCTGCTCGAAGCCGTCGCGCGCGGCGAGGAATTCGTCGAAGCCGTCCGCCAGCGGATTGGCACGCCGGATCCGGTGCCGCGACATGCGGCCGAGCGCGTCGGCCACGTGGCCTGGGCGGCGGTAGCCGGCCAGCCAGTCGCCGCCACGCATCATCTCGAACACCTCGCCGAAACGCTGCGGCAGCTCCGGCAGCCGTGCCGCGGCCAGGCGGTAGGTCTCGTCGGCGAAGCCGCCCAGCGTCTGCTTGCCGAAGCGCTGCCAGTGGAGCGCCAGCAGGTGGTCGTAGAACATGTCCACCAGCACCCCGCCGTAGCGCCGGCGCAGGCTGCCGATGCGCGCCCGGCTGGCGACGAAGGCCGGGTGGCGGTCGCTGAAGCTGTCGATGGCCCGGTGCAGCGCGACGCCGTCGGCCAGGTCCGGCGGCAGGCCCGCCGGCAGCGGCCCCTTGACGAAGTCGCCGGCCAGCCCGCCGACCCGCAGGGCCGGCACGGCACTGCCGAGCAAGGCGTGGGCGAGGAAGTTCATGGCGGCAGGTGGCCGGTCTTGACCCAGATCAGGCAGCCCGGGCGCGAGAACGGCCGGTGCTCGCTGCCGTCGGGCGAGCGCAGCCAGGTGCCGGCCGGATAGTCGCCGAATTCGTCCGAAAAGATGCCCTCCAGCACCAGGATCTCCTCGCCGCCGGCATGGCGGTGGGCCGGAAAGGCAGTGGCCGGCGCCCAGCGCACCAGGGCCACGTTCTCGCGCCCGAAACTGTGCAGCGGCAGCACCTGCAGGCCCTCCACCAGGCCCGGCCGCCAGTCGCCACGGCC
>JBNLET010000263.1:0-8706 GCA_050305135.1 Rhodocyclaceae bacterium
GCTACGCGTGATGCGCAGCGCCGGCGGGCCGGTGTGGCCGATGCGGAAGCCTACAGCGACTTCGGATCCAGATCCCGGATCTCGGGCCAGATCTCGTCGGCCTTATGGATGTAGCTCGGAATGTCCTTGGACCAGATCGCCAGCGAGTCAAGGCTGGAGTTGATGTAGAGCACGCCGTCGACGATCTTCCACGCCACCGGATCACCGGAGACCTTGACGCGCAGACTGACGCCGTAGGCGCAGTAGCCGCCGTAGGCCGGCAGGTACCGGTCGGGCTCGCGCACGAAGAGATCGCGGTTGGCGCGGGAGGCGAAGCGGTAGAGGGCGCCATGGGCGCGGGCGGTGAATTCGCCGCTGCCGAGCACCGGCTTGCCCAGCGAGAAATAGGCGACCGGATCATGGCCGCGCAGCGCAACGCCGTCGGCATCGGCATCGACGTCGAAACCCGCCGCGGCCGCCGAGCGCACGACGGCGAACAGTGTCAGCAACAGGCAGAGGAAGATTTTCGGATGCTTGCAGGTAGTCATGATGTTCTCCCGTGTGTCGTATCTCGCTCTATCGAGCCTCGAGCATCTGGTCGACCTCGCCCTTGAAGTGTTCCAGGTCATAGGCCATGCCGTTCAGCACGGTGCTCCAGTGCCGCACATGGGCGGCCGTCGCGACGGCCTCGCGGACCTCGGCTTCCGTTGCGCCGAGCGAACGGGCCTTCCTGCTGTGGTAGTAGATGCAGTAGGCGCAAGGGATCTGCGCCGCGACGCCGAGCGCGATCAGTTCGCGCGCGACGGCGTCGAGCTTGGCGTCCTTGCCCATCAGGATCGCGTCGGCCGCGACGGCCGATTCGAGGGCGTGGGTCGGAAAAGTGTCGGCGTAGAACTTGGGCGGCGTCTGTGCAAGTGCGGGGCTGCCCAGGAGCGACAGTGCGGCAGCGAAGATCGGGGCGTAGGCGAGTCTCATCGTAGGTCCTCCGGCACGTTTGGAAGCATTCTTGCCAGTGGGGCCGTGACGCCCGAGCTGAGCGCCGGGCCGGCCACCGGCCCGTGAGCGGTCCACCCGACCGGCTCGAGCCCACCTTCCTCCTGCAGCGGCGATCGCGTCCTTGCCGAACGGCTTGGCTTTTCCGATGCTTTTCCGAAGAACCCATAAGATGCTGTATTTGCTTGAATTTTTTCGCGTCGACAGGTCCCGGAAACGCGCAGCAATCGTCGCCCGGCGGACCGCCAACGACACCGACAGGAACGCTTGCGCCGACAAGTGGGCTTGTGGATGATGGGTAGGCAGGGCCACGTGGCAGCCGGATCGACATCGGCCGGGCCGGTGGTACACCGGGCACGCGGCCGCCTCAAAGCGGTCCATGGCTCTGCAGCAGCTCGGCTGGCAGGCGAAAGATATTGGCTGACAAAGTTACGATGACTTCCTCGAGCGGCAAGGTCGCCGACCATCGTGCCGATCCGATCTTCCTGATCGGCGAGATGCGCCTCGACCCGGCAAGCAACGAGCTCACCCGCAGGCCCGACGGGCCGATCCAGCACCTCGAACCGAAGGCGGCCGAGGTGCTCGCCACCCTCGCCCGCCACGCCGGCCAGGCCGTCAGCCGCGAGGATCTGCTGACGGCGGTCTGGCCGGGCGTCGTGGTCGGCGACGACGCGTTGACCCAGGCGATCATCAAGCTGCGCAGGGCATTGGGCGACGACGCCCGCCAGCCGCGCTACATAGAGACGATTTCGAAGCGCGGCTACCGCCTGATCGCAACGGTCAGCGAAATCACGCCGCCGGCGCCGACCGTCGATCCGCCCGCCCTCGCACCGGAAGCGCCCACGCCGGCCGGGAGCGCGCCCGCGCGCCGGCGACTCGATGCCTGGCTGATCGCGCTTGCGGGCGCGGGCGTACTGCTGCTTTTCGCCGTGGCGCTGCTCGGCGAGCCGCAAGGGGAGCGCGCGGCACCGCCGGCATCGGCAGCGCGCGCCGGCGCGACATCGCCGCCGGTGATCGCCGTGCTGCCGCTCGCCAACCTCGGCGGCGACCCGCAACGGGCGTATTTCAGCGACGGCATCACCGAGGACATCATCGGCGCGCTCGGGCGCTATTCGGGCCTGCGCGTCATCGCGCGCAACTCGGTGGAGCAGTTCAAGACGCGCCCGGCCACCGCCAGCGTGCTGCGGCAGGAACTCGGCGCCGACTACGTCCTGGGCGGCAGTGTGCGCGAACACGCGGGCCGCATCCGCATCGCGGTGCAGCTCAGCGACAGCGACAGTGCCCAGGTGCTGTGGTCGGACCGCTTCGAGGGCAGCGACGTGTTCGAAATCCAGCAGGACATCGTGCGGCAGATTGCCGGCACGCTCGCCGTCAGGCTGACGCGCCTCGAAGAGCGACGCATCGAGGCCCAGCCGCGGGCCGACATGGCCGCCTACGACCTGGTGCTGCATGCGCGCGCATTGCTGGTGCGGACCGAGCGCAGCGCCAACCGCGAAGCCCGCAAGCTGCTCGGGCGCGCGCTCGAACTCGAGCCGGACTATGGCGAGGCCTACGTGGTGCGGGCCCAGGCCGAATTCCATCGCGCCATGTACGGCTGGGTCGAGGACGGCGCCCTCGCCTTCGAGCGCTCCGAAGCCGATGCCCTGCGGGCGCTGGCGAGCGACGACGCGCAGGCCAAGGCCCGCGCGCACGGCCACCTGAGCCTGGTGTACGCGCTGCGGCGCGAGTTCGACAAAGCCTTGCGCGAAGCCGATCTGGCGATCGCCGCGAACCCCAGCGACGCTTTCGCGATCGACGCCCGCGGCGACGTGCTGCTGTGGAGCGGACGCCTGCAGGAAGCCGTCGATGCGATGGAAGCGGCGGGCCGGCTGGATCCGGTCGGCCGCTCGGCCGGCAGCAAGTTCGATCTGGTATTGGCCTATTACAGCCTCGAGCGCTACGCGGAAGCGCTCGTCACGGTCGAATCGGCGCTGGCGCGCTATCCCGATGCCCCGTTCCTGCAAGCGCTGCGCGCCGCGACGCTGGCCCGCCTGGGCAAGCTCGAGCGGGCGCGCCAAGCCGCCGCCGAGGTGCGCCGACTGGCACCGTTCTTCCCGGCACGCAGTTTCGGCAACCGCTTCGTCGATCCGGCGCTGATGGCGCACCTGCAGGCCGGGCTGCGAGAGGCGGGACTGTAGCCGCCGCTATCGGCCGGCTTCCCACTCGCGCGCCGCGCGGCGCAGCAGCTCGGGGTCCTTGTCCACCATGTCGCGGGCGTCGGCCGAGGCGAACACATAGAGCTTGCCGTCCACGATCTTCCACAGCCGCGGGTCGGCGACCACGTGCACGCCGAGGCTGATGCCGGTGGCGCAGAAGCCGGCGAACTGCGGCAGGTAGCGCTCCGGCTCGCCGGCGAACGCCGCCTCGTGTGCGGCGGAGGAAAATCGATAGCGTCGCTCGTCCCACACGCGCTGATGCGCCGGCACACCGATCGTCGCCTCATCGTCGACGAAATAGGCCACCACGTCGTAGCCCTGCAGCGCGAGCGGCGGCGCATCGCCCGCACGAGCCGGCGCACTCGCCCACAGGCCGCACACGAGCAGCACAGCAGTGACTGTGAATGAGACGCGCAACCGCGGCACGACCGTCCCTCCTGATCGATTCTTGAAGAATAGATCAAACACCGCTGCGCACAGGCATCGGCGCAACGAGCGTCCGGCGTCGATTCGCGGAGCTTCGACCACACAAGCGTCTTCGGCGCAAACCGCGGGGGCTGCGGCCCCGGTCGGAAGCGTCCGCGCCAAGGCTTCAGCCGACGATCTCGAGCATGCGACCGAGCACGCGCTGGGCAACGAAGTATTCTTCGGCGATGTCACGGGCTGCGCGGGCATGCCTCAGGTAGTCGGCGTCCACCGCGGCGATGCGATCGACGGCCTCGTCCGGCGTCGAGAACGTCAGAATGCCCCGGTCCGTAGGCAAATGCCTTTCGATGCCGGTGGACTGCACGACCACCGGCTTGCCGCAGGCCAGATAGGCGGCGCTGCGATCGCTGAACCAGCCGGTGTTGAAGGCGACGTAGCGATTGTGGGCGACGCTGAACTCGGCGCGCGATCCGGCCAGGAAGCGACGGTAGTCGGCAAAGTTGCGCAGCCGCGCCGGATCCGACAAGCGCCAGCCGGCATCGGTGAACAGCCGGCGATCGCGTTGCTGCTCGGGCCCCTGCAGGCGCAACGCGATCTCCATCGGCCGGCCGCTGCGCCGCGGCAGGTCCAGATAGTCGAGCCAGTTGTCGGATTTCTGGCCCGAGTGCTTGCCGTCCAGTTCGAAGGTTCCGCGTCCGCGCCAGGTCGAAACAGTCGTGAAACGGCCACCATCGTCGCAGATCTGCGGCGGGTACATCGACAACACGACCGGGCGCGGCAGCGCATGCCAGGCCAGCCCGGAACACGGGATCGCCGAGGCCGCGGTGCCGATGTTGTAGCCCAGCGTGAAGCGATGCTCGTAGCGATCGAGCGGGTCGGCCTCGGGGTCCCGGTGCTCGAACAGCGTCTGCGTGCTGCCGGGGTTGCCGTCGAAGAACGCCCGCCTGGCCGGCGCCTCGAAAATCTCCGCCAACTTGTGGATCTTGCCGCTGCGCGTGATCAGCAGGTCGGCTCCGGCGGCCAGGGCCTCGAGCCGCGCGAACGGCAGGCCATGAGTCGTCCGGCTCCAGCCCACCAGCGCGGCGCGCGGCCAGAGGCCGTACTCGCGCGCGACCGCCTCGAAGTGCGCACACCCGCTCCAGCGCTCGAACGGGACCGGCCCGCCGTGCGCGTCGACGCAGCGGCCACGCCCCACGTAGTCGATCAGATAGACCTCGTGGCCGAGCTCGTGCAGGCCCACCGCATAGGCCAGGGCATGATCCACATGACCGACCGTGGTGTTGGCGATCTTGGCCGTGACGAGGATGCGCATGGGCTTGCCGGATTCCTGACCGATGCCTGGTCAGCAGAGATGGGCGCGCACGAAGCCGAGCCAGTCCTGCACGCGCAGCGGCCACGCATATTCCCGCTCGACAATGCTGCGGTTGTTGCGGCCGAGTTCGGCCACCAGCGGCCGGTCGGCCGCGAGTCGGGCGATGCGGCTGCGAAAGGCTTCGCATCGGCGCTCCACCAGAAAGCCGTTGACGCCGTCGCGGATCAGGTCCTCGCAACCGCCCACGCGGGTCGAGACGACGCCGCGCCCGCAGGCGGCCGCCTCGAGCACGCTCTGCGAAAACCCCTCCGACGACGAAGCACAGACGTAGAGGTCGATCTCGTTGTACAAGGCCGGCATCTGCCGGCGCGGCACCTGCCCGTCGCCCCGACCGCCCAGCGTGCGTACCTGCACGCCCGGCATGTCGGCCAGCGGCGCGATGAACTCGGAGAAACCCTTCAGGCCGTCGTGCTTGCCGATCTCCGTGGCACCCGAAAAGCCGATCACCAGCGGCGCCCCACGATCCACCCGGATCGGCTTCGAGGGCGAGAACAGCGCCGTATCCACGCCGTTTTCGGTCAACGCGATAGTCTCCAGGCCGGCTTCGCCGAACAGCCGCCACAGCCTCCGGCTGATGAGATTCACGCCGCGCACGCGGGCGAGTTTTTCGATCAGTTCCTGCGGCGGTGGCGGGGAATGGTCGGGCAGCGAGGCGTAGCCGTCCCACGAGCGGTGCGAATGCACGCCGGTGATCACGCGGGCGGGGTCGAGGAACGGCAGCAGCGATCGATAGCGCTCCTTCGGCTTCTTGGAAAACAGCGAGGTCCAGCCCAGCACGAAGACCAGATCGAACGCCGCGTGCCGGCGCTCGATGGCCGCCGCATCCTCCTTCGCCGAAAGCACCTCGAAGTGCAGCGCCGGATCGGTGTTGTGTTCGACCAGGCCCTTGGCAATCGTGTCGTAGGACCAGCCGTACTTGTCGATGATGACGAGGACGCGGCTCATGGCACGTGTCACCCCTCGGCCGTGACCTCGCGCAGCGTCTTGAACTCATAGCCGCGCTCGGCCAGGCATCGGAAGATGGCCTCGACCCTGCCCAGCATGGCCCGACAGTCCTCCTCGGTGCGGCAGTAGGGACTCATGTCCGGCACCAGTTCGACGTTGTGGAACATGCTGCACAAGACCGTGGGCGACACGTTGGCCTCGTACCAATCGATGACCTCGAGGCACTGCTCCAGCTCCGAGAACCGCGGCGTCGGCCGCAGCCACTTGATCTCGGGCGTGATCGACACCGGCACCTCCAGCACCGTCGAATCCCCTACCGCACAGATGTCGTCTTTCGACGGATGGTAGGGCGCCAGACTCCCGGGCCGCGAGAAATCGGCGATGTCGTGCCAGTTGCGAAACGGCGTGACGCTGGTGTCGTGGCTGTAACCGAGGCGTTCCAGGCAGGCGATGGTCCATCCGCGCGCGCCGAAACGGCCGGCACGAAACGAACGCGGCCGCTCGCCGAACAGCTCGGTGAAGTGATCGGTCAGCGTCTCGAGCTTGGCCAGTTCGAGATCGGGCGGGTAGCTGCACTGCATCTCGCCCGGGTCGCAGCCGCCGAAATCGGTGCCGGGATAGGTCGCCTCGGGGCCGATGTACTCGCCGTGAAGATGCGCGCCCAGTTCGCACCTGCTGCGGTCGAGGGCGTTCAGGCAGGCCACCGCGGCCGGGTCCACCATGACCGCCGGGCTGATCAGATACACCGGCCGTACGCCGTAGCGGTCGCACAGGGACTGGAGCCGGCCGATCCCCTCGGTTACGCCGGTATAGGAAGCCGGATTGCGCGTCTTCCACTTCTTCGCGGCGTCGATTTCGACATCGATGGTCAGCACGAACGATTTGCCCATTCTCCCTTCCCCGGCCGCTGAAGAAGACGGCGTCCTGAAATGCGAGATCTTCGGTCTGCCGGTCGGCCGCGAACCAGTGCCGGCCGGGCATGGAGGATTCTGCCACGTCGATCGGATTCCACAAGGCCGTCCGACTCGCCCCGCCGCCGATGGCCCTGGCACGCGCAGGCCGACGCGCCGCCCGCTTCGGCGCGCAACCCCACCTCAGCCGGCACGCCGCGCCAGCCAGTCCCTGACGGCCGGCCCGGTGCCGAATTCCCAGGCTTTCAGCTTCTGCGGCGGAATCAGCCGGTACTCGGCCAGTTCCTCGTTCAGCACGATCTCGCCGCGCGCCTTGACGTGGTAGGCGAGGATCAGCTCGTTCTTGCGCTCGAACGGGTACAGCCCGACCAGCGACACCGCGGTGGCCTCGAGCGCCGTTTCCTCGCGCACCTCGCGCACCACCGCGGCGGCCGGATCCTCGTTGCGCTCGAGGAAGCCGGTGACCAATGCGAACTTGCCCTCCTCCCAGGCGGCGTTGCGGGCCAGCAGGACCGCGCCGTCGCGGTCCTCGCACTGGACGATGGCGGCCACGATCGGGATCGGATTGTCCCAGAACACCCAGCCGCAGCGCAGCTCGGCACAGCCCTGGCGCAGCACGCCGGCGATCGGGAACTCCTCCAGCGGGCTGCCGCAGCAGGGGCAGAAGCGGTATCGGCTCATGGCGCCATGATATGAAAAAGGGTCGCCCGCGGGCGACCCTTTCGCAGGATCCGATGCGCGCGGCTCAGAGCCGCTCTTCCGCCCAGCCCTGCACCGAGGCCAGCGCCGCCGGCAGCTTGTCCGGCTGGTTGCCGCCGGCCTGGGCCATGTCGGGCCGGCCGCCGCCCTTGCCGCCGACCTGCTGGGCGACGAAATTGACCAGCTCGCCGGCCTTGGCCTTGCCGGTCAGATCCTTCGTCACGCCGGCGATCAGGCTGACCTTGTCGCCGTCGGCGGAGGCCAGCACGACCACCGCGCTGCCGAGTTTGTCCTTCAGCTTGTCCATCGACTCGCGCAGCGTCGGCACGTCAGCGCCTTCGAGCAGCGCGGCCAGCACCCTGGCGCCCTTGACCTCGACCGCCCGGGCCGCCACGTCCTCGCCCTGGCGCGAGGCCAACATCGATTTGAGCTTGGCATTCTCCTTTTCAACTGCAGATAGCCGCTGCCGAATCCTTCTTGCCTGCTCAACAGCTTCCCGTGCTTCGGCCGAGTGAAAGCCCAGCTCGAACGCGAGTTCGTTGTATCCAGCTTCAAGGTTCTGCAAATGCGTCAGTGCGTTCTCACCGGTGAGGGCTTCGACACGACGAACCCCAGCCGCGACGCCTCCCTCCGACACGATCTTGAACAGCCCGATGTCGCCGGTGCGGGCCACGTGGGTGCCGCCGCACAGCTCGGTCGAGCTGCCGATCGTCAGCACCCGCACCTCGTCGCCGTACTTCTCGCCGAACAGCATCATCGCGCCGGTCTTCTGCGCCTCCTCGAGCGCCATCAGGCGCGCCTCGGTAGCCGAGTTGTCGAGGACCTCGGCATTGACGCGGCGCTCCACCTCGCGGATCTCGGCCTCGCCCATGGGCTGGCTGTGGGCGAAGTCGAAGCGGGTCTTGTCCGGGTCCACGAGCGAGCCCTTCTGCAGCACGTGCTCGCCCAGCACCTCGCGCAAGGCCTTGTGCATCAGGTGGGTGACCGAGTGGTTGCGCGCCGTGGCGGCCCGCGCCGCCATGTCCACGCGCGCCTGCACGCCGTTGCCGACGCGCAGCGAGCCCTGCTTGACGAGGCCGTGGTGGCCGAACACCGCGGCCTGGATCTTCTGCGTGTCCTCGACCGCGAAGATGCCGTGGCTGCCGCGCAGCTCGCCGCGATCGCCCACCTGGCCGCCGGATTCGGC
>JBNLET010000264.1:0-11520 GCA_050305135.1 Rhodocyclaceae bacterium
CTCGAGGTGCTCCGGCGCAATACGGTTGGCAATCTCGCACGCCTCTTCGAGGCTCCGCACACGAATCAGGGCGCCACGATTAGCCAGCGACGTGGCAATGGTCTCCCGCCGCGGCATCTCCGGCAGCAGGCGCTCGATCGAGGCGGCTACCGCGTCGATGAAGGCCGCATCGGGACACAGCAGGATCGACTGCGCCAGTTCGTCGTGCTCGGCCTGGGCGAACAGATCCATCGCCACCCAGTCCGGATTGCCGCTGCCGTCCGAGATGATCAGCACTTCGCTCGGGCCGGCCACCATATCGATGCCGACGGTGCCGAAAACGCGTCGCTTGGCCGAAGCCACGTAGGCGTTGCCGGGGCCGACGATCTTGTCCACCTGCGGCACGCTCTCGGTACCGAAAGCCAGCGCGGCCACGGCCTGCGCGCCCCCGATCGTGAACACCCGGTCGACGCCGGTGATCGCCGCGGCCGCCAGCACCAGCGCGTTCTTCTGGCCGCCGGGCGTCGGCACCACCATGATCAGTTCCTGCACGCCGGCGACCTTGGCCGGGATCGCGTTCATCAGCACCGAGCTCGGGTAGGCCGCCAGACCGCCCGGCACGTACAGGCCGACCCGATCGAGCGGCGTGACCTGCTGACCCAGCATGGTCCCGTCGGCTTCGGTGTAGGTCCAGGAGTCGAGCGGCTGGCGCTCGTGATAGGCGCGCACCCGCTCGGCCGCCTGCTGCAAGGCCTCGCGCTGCTCGGCACCGAGCCCGTCGAGCGCCGCCAGCAGCTCGCTTCGCGGCAGCTCGAGTTCGGCCATGGCGGACGCCTCGACGCGGTCGAAGCGGCGGGTGAACTCGACCACTGCGGCGTCACCGCGCTTGCGCACCGCGGCGAGGATTTCGCCGACCGCATCCTCGATGCGGGCATCGGTGCTGCTTTCGAACGCCAGCAGGGCATCCAGTGACGGCCGGAAATCCGGCGCCGAAGAATCCATTCGACGAATCGTGCTCATGCGACGGCTCCTGCAAATGCGTCCAGCACCGGCTGGATCAGTTCGCGCTTCATCTTCATCGAGGCCTGGTTGACGATCAGCCGCGAGGAGATGTGCATGATCTCCTCGACCTCGACCAGCTTGTTGGCCTTCAGCGTGCTGCCCGAGGACACCAGGTCCACGATGCCGTCCGCCAGTCCGACCAGCGGTGCCAGCTCCATCGAGCCGTAGAGCTTGATCAGGTCGAGGTGGACGCCTTTGCCGGCAAAGTGGTCGCGCGCGGTATTGACGTACTTGGTGGCGATGCGGATGCGCGCGCCCGGCCGCACCGCCGCCCGGTAGTCGAACCCGGCCGGCGTCGCGACGCACATCCGGCACTGGGCGATTCTCAGGTCGAGCGGCTGGTAGAGACCGGTGCCGCCGTGCTCGATCAGCACGTCGCGGCCGGCGATGCCGAGGTCGGCGGCGCCGTGCTGGACATAGGTCGGCGTATCGGTCGCGCGCACGATGACCAGCCGGACGTCGGGCCGGTTGGTGCCGATGATCAGCTTGCGCGAACGCTCGGGGTTCTCGGCCGGCTCGATGCCCGCGGCAGCGAGCAGCGGCAGGGTTTCCTCGAAGATGCGGCCCTTGGACAGGGCGATGGTGATGCTGGACACGGGCTGACGCCTCGAAAAGGAATGGATTCTAGTGATTGCTGCCGGCTGCGGCCAGCCGGCCTATGAAACGCGCCTGACGTGGGCACCGAGTGCCTTCAGCTTGTCGCCGAGTTTCTCGTAGCCGCGGTCGAGGTGGTAGATGCGGTCCACCCGCGTCTCGCCCTCGGCCACCAGGCCGGCGATGATCAGGCCGGCCGACGCGCGCAGGTCGGTCGCCATCACGGTCGCCCCTTCCAGCCGCTGCACGCCCCTGACCACCGCGGTATTGCCGTCGATCGCGATGTCCGCGCCCAGGCGCTGCAATTCCACCGCATGCATGAAGCGGTTCTCGAAGATCGTCTCGCGGATCACCGCGGTACCGTCGGCGACGCTGTTGATGGCCATGAACTGGGCCTGCATGTCGGTCGGAAAGGCCGGATACGGCGCAGTGCGGATGCTGACCGCGCTCAGCCGCGCCGGCGCGGCGAGCCGGATCGCGTCGCGCTCGCTGTCGATCTCGCAGCCGGCGTCCAGCAGCTTGTCCACCACCGCGTCCAGGTAGGCCGTCGAGGTGCCGGTCAGCCGGATGCTGCCGCCGGTCGCTGCTGCGGCGCACAGGTAGGTGCCGGTTTCGATGCGGTCCGGCATCACGCGGTGCTCCGCCCCGTGCAGGCGCTCGACGCCCTGGATGCGGATCACGTCGGTGCCGGCGCCCGAGATGCGCGCGCCCATCGCCACCAGGCAGTTCGCCAGATCGACCACCTCGGGCTCGCGCGCGGCGTTCTCGATGATCGTTTCGCCGTTCGCCAGGCAGGCCGCCATCATCAGGTTCTCGGTGCCGGTCACGGTCACCATGTCGGTGAACAGCCTGGCCCCCTTGAGTCCGCCGGCCACGGTGGCGTGGATGTAGCCGTGCTCGACGGCCACCGTCGCGCCCATCGCCTGCAGGCCCTTCAGATGCTGGTCCACCGGCCGCGCGCCGATCGCGCAGCCGCCGGGCAGCGAGACCCGCGCCTCGCCGGCGCGCGCCATCAGCGGGCCGAGCACCAGGATCGAGGCCCGCATGGTCTTGACCATCTCGTACGGCGCGAGCGGGTTGTTCATGCCCGAGGCGTCCAGCGTCACGCGATCGCCGTCGCGCTCGACCTCGACCCCCATCTGCGCCAGCAGCTTGAGCAGGGTCGAGATGTCCTGCAGTTGCGGCACCTTGCTCAGCGTCAGCGGTTCGGCGCTCAGCAGCGAGGCGCACAGGATCGGCAGCGCGGCGTTCTTGGCGCCGGAAATGGCGGCCTCGCCGTCGAGCCGGGCGCCGCCTTCGATCAGGAGCTTGTCCATCGCCGGCCGCTCAGTCGCCCAGTTCCTGCTGGAAATCGGCCCACTTCTCCGGCGTGAAGGTCTTCAATTGCAGCGCGTGGATCTCGTTGCCCATCAGGCTGCCGAGCGTGGCCTTGACGGCCTTGTGCTGGTTCACCAGCGATTTGCCCCTGAACGTCTCGCTGACGACGATGCTGCTGAAATGGACGCCGTCGTCGCCGACCACCTCGACGTATTCGCAGGGCAGCCCCTTTTCGATCAGTTCCTTGACCTTCTGTGCATCAAACATTTCTTGATCCTCACCCGCGCAGCTTGTAGCCGCGCGACAGCATGTGGAGGGTGAGCCCGGCGACAAACGCGAAACACACCACGACGACACCGAGGCTATGCCACGGGGACACATCGGATTGTCCGAAGAATCCGTAGCGAAAGCCATCGATCATGTAGAAAAACGGGTTGAAATGCGAAACCGCCTGCCAGACCTCCGGCAGCGAATGGATCGAGTAGAACACGCCGGAGAGCATCGTCAGCGGCATGATCAGGAAGTTCTGGAAGCCGGCCAGCTGGTCGAACTTCTCGGCCCAGATGCCGGCCACGACGCCCAGCGACGCGAGCATGCCGCCGCCCAGCAGCGCGAAGGCCGCGATCCAGCCCGGCGCCGAGACGGTCAACTGGGTGAACGGCAGCGCCGCCAGACCGACGCCGAGACCGACGAAAGCGCCGCGGAACATCGCCGCCAGCACATAGGCCGCGTAGAACTCCCGATAGCTGATCGGCGGCAGCAGCACGAACACCAGGTTGCCGGTGATCTTGCTCTGGATCAGCGAGGACGAGCTGTTGGCGAAGGCGTTCTGCAGCACCGACATCATCACCAGGCCGGGCACCAGGAAGCTGGTGTAGCGGACCCCCTCGAAGACCTGCACGTGCTTGTCGAGCACGTGCGAGAAGATCATCAGGTACAGCACCGAGGTCAGCACCGGCGCACCGACGGTCTGGAAACTCACCTTCCAGAACCTCAGCACCTCCTTGAAGAGCAGCGTGCGAAATCCGTACATCGCTTCAGGCCGACCGCATCACGCCGACGAAGACCTTCTCCAGGTCGGGCTCGCCGAGCTGCATCTCGAGCAGCTCGGCGCCGGCCTCGCGCAGCGAGCGCAGCCGGTGCTCGATCTCGTCGTAGCGTTCGAGCGCGAACTCGTACCAGCCGCGCTCCAGCGCGACGGCCCCCAGTTCGGCCTCCAGCGGCGCCGCCAGCCGCACCCGCAGCGTGTGGGTGGCGAAGCGCGCGAGCAGGTTCTCGGTGGTGTCCAGCGCGACGATGCGCCCGCTCTTCAGCATCGCGATGCGGGTGCACAGCGTCTCGGCCTCCTCCAGGTAGTGGGTGGTCAGCACGATCGTGTGGCCTTCGCGGTTCAGCTTGCGGATGAACTGCCACAGCCCCTGGCGCAGTTCGAAGTCCACCCCGGCGGTCGGCTCGTCGAGCACGATCACCGGCGGCCGATGCACCAGCGCCTGCGCCACCAGCACCCGCCGCTTCATGCCGCCGGACAGCGAGCGCATGTTCGATTCGGCCTTGGCGGTGAGATCCAGGTGGGCCAGGATCTCGTCGATCCAGTCGTCGTTGTGGCGGATGCCGAAGTAGCCGGACTGGATGCGCAGCGCCTCGCGCACCGTGAAGAACGGGTCGAAGACGAGTTCCTGCGGTACCACGCCGAGCTTGCTGCGGGCGCTGCGATAGTCGGACACGACGTCGTGGCCCATCACCGCGAGGCTGCCCTCGTCGGTCCGGACCAGCCCCGCCAGGGCGGATATCAGCGTTGTCTTGCCGGCTCCGTTGGGCCCCAGCAGGCCGAAGAACTCGCCTTCGGCGACCTCGAGGTCCACGCCGTCCAGCGCAAGCAGGTCGCCGTAGCGCTTGCGGGCGCCACGGATGCTGATCGCCGGCCCGCTCAAACCCCGTCTTCCAGCAACTCGTCGAGCCGGTACAGACCGGCCAGGCTTTGCAGCGCGGCCGGCACGCCTGTCAGCCGCAACGGGCGGCCGGCCGCCCGGCGCCAGGCCAGCAGCACCGCCAGCGCGGACGAATCGACCTCTTCGACCGCGGACAGGTCGAAGGTCTCGCAGCCGCCGGCCGCCACGGCGGCCAGGCCTTCCACACGCAGCGCCGGCGCCACGGCCATCGTCATCGGCCCACGGATCCGCAGGCGCTCGGCCTCCCGCTCGATCACGACTTGGCTGCCGCCGGCTCGCTGTTCTTGGCCTTGAGCGAGTCGATCAGGCCGTCGATGCCGCTCTGGCGCACCTGCTGTGCGAACGAGGCGCGGTAGTTGGTCACCAAGCTGACGCCGGCCACCACCACGTCGTAGACCTTCCAGTCCTCGCCGACCTTCTCTAGGCTGAAGTCCATCTGGATCGCCTGCGCGCCGGGCTGGCGGATCTCGGTGCGCACCTGCACGTCGGTGTCGTCCGGCCGGCCGCGGTAGGGCTTGAAGACGATGGTCTGGTTGTCGTACTGGGTCAGCGCGTTCGAATAGGTGCGCACCAGCAGCGTACGGAACTCGCCGGTCAGCGCCTGCCGCTGCTCCGGCGTGGCCTGCCGCCAGTCGCGGCCGACCGCCAGCGCGGTCATGTGCTCGAAGTTGAAGTGGGGCAGTACGCGTTCCTCGACCAGCGCGATGGCGCGCTCGGTGTCGCCGGCGCGGATCTGCGGATCGGCGTCGACCGCCGCCAGCACCTGCTGGGTCAGCTCCCTGGCCAGTTCCTCCGGGCCCGGGCCCGCGATTGCCAGCCCGGCCGCCAGCGACAGCGCGGCAGCGGCCAGAAGTTTCGTGATCGCTGTTCTCATCTTCGTATCTCTCTTGTCGGTTGCTTGCTACCGGTCCGCGACCGGCACCAGGCCGATGCGACCGAATGCCGCGAGGGCGTCGATGGTACTCGATTCGGCCAGCAGTCCCGTCGCCGCGCCGGAATAGTAGTCGTCGGCCGGGTCGCGCGGCGGGCGGCCGTCGAACACCTCGTAGCGGCGCCGCTGCAGGTAAGCCTCGCGCACATAGACGTAGCGGTCCAGCGCCCCCTGGTTGAGGACCCGGTCGGCCGCCAGCAAGGTCGAGCGAGTGTGCACCAGCTTGAGCGCACTGGTGCTCAGCGACACCGCCTCCCCGTCACCGATCCACCGGTTGTCGGCGGCCATGTCCACCGGCGTCGCCGCGGCATCGCGCACCGTACGCGGGCCGAGCACCGGCAGCACGAAATAAGCCCCCTCGCCGACGCCCCAGCGACCCAGCGTCTGGCCCAGATCCTCGTCGTGCTTTTCGAAGCCCATCTCGGTCGCGATGTCGAACACGCCGAGGATGCCGACCGTCGAGTTGATCAGCACGCGCGCCAGATCCGACAAACCGTCGGCCGGCTTGCCTTGCAGGAAATTGTTGGCCCCGATCCAGACGTCGCCGATGTTGCCGAAGAAATTGCCGACGCCGACCCGGATCGGCAGCGGCGCGGCTTTGCTGTAGACCTCGGCCGCCGGCTTCAGCACGGCCTTGTCGAGCCGGTCGTTGAAGCTGAACATGGCCCGGTTGTAGCCTTCCAGCGGATCATCCGGATTGGGCGGCGTGCCGGCACAGCCGCCGAGCGCCAGCGTCGCGGCCAGCGACAGCGCCGCCGCCAGCCGGCCCACCAAACCTGGTCGATTGTTCATTGTCGTTCTGCCCACGCAGGATTCGGCTGCCCGGCGACTACTCGGACGCCTTGTTGAACAGGAACTGGCCGATCAGCTTCTCCAGCACGACGGCCGACTGGGTGATCTTGATGCGGTCGCCGTCGGCCAGCATCTTGGTCTCGCCGCCGGCCTCGAGCCCGACATACTGCTCGCCGAGCAGACCGGAGGTCAGGATGGTCGCGATGGTGTCTTTCGGAAATTCGAACGCACGATCCATCGAAAGCACAACCACCGCGCGGTAGGTTTGTGTATCGAAATGAACATCGGCGACGCGGCCGACGACGACGCCCGCGCTCTTCACCGGCGCCCTCACCTTCAGGCCGCCGATGTTGTCGAACTCGGCCTCGACCCGGTAGGTCTCCTTGAAGCTGCCGGCGGACAGGTTGCCGACCTTCAGCGACAGGAACAGCAGGGCCGCGATCCCGATCGCGACGAACAGACCGACCCACAGGTCGAGCGTGGTACGACTCATTATTGTCCCCGGAACATGAATGATGTGAGCACGAAGTCGAGCGCCAGGATCGCCAGCGCCGAACTCACCACGGTGCGCGTGATGGCGCGCGACACGCCCTCGGCCGTCGGCGTGCAGTCGTAGCCCTCGAAGACCGCGATCAGCGACACCGCGATGCCGAACACCGCGCTCTTGATCACGCCGTTCATGACGTCGTAGCGGAAATCCACCGCCGACTGCATCTGCGACCAGAACGCGCCGTCGTCGACGCCGATGAACGGTACGCCGATCAGCCAGCCGCCGAAGATCCCCATCGCCGAGAACAGCGCCGCCAGCAGCGGCATCGAGATCACGCCGCCCCAGAAGCGCGGCGCCACGACGCGGGCGATCGGATTGACCGCCATCATGTCCATCGCCGTCAGCTGCTCGGTGGTCTTCATCAGGCCGATCTCGGCGGTCACCGCCGAGCCCGCCCGGCTGGCGAACAGCAGGGCCGCCACCACCGGGCCCAGCTCGCGCGTCAGCGACAGCGCCACCAGCACGCCGAGCGCCTCGCTCGAGCCGTAGCGCTGCAACGTCTCGTAACCTTGCAGGCCCAGCACCAGGCCGACGAACAGGCCGGACACCAGGATGATCAGCAGGGACAGCACCCCGCTGAAGTAGATCTCGCGGATCGTCAGGTGGATGCGGCGCAGGCTCTGGCCGGAGAGCAGCAGCAGCAAGCCCATGAAGCGGGCCGCGAAGCCGAGCCGCCAGACGCCGTCGACGACTCCGCCGCCGATCCGGCGCAATATCGATGCGAGCCCGTTCATGCCGCGCCCCCGAGCAGCGAGTCCAGCATCGGCGCCACCGGATAGTGGAACGGCACCGGACCGTCGGCCTCGGCGTGCACGAACTGATGCACGAAGGGGTCGCGCGAGGCGCGGATCTCGTCCGGCGTGCCCTGCGCGACGATGCGGCCTTCCGAGACGAAATAGACGTAGTCGACGATCTCGAGCGACTCGCTGACGTCGTGGGTCACCATGATCGAGCTGGCGCCGAGCGCGTCGTTCAGCCGCCGGATCAGCTGGCCGATGATGCCGAGCGAGATCGGATCCAGCCCGGCGAACGGCTCGTCGTACATGATCAGCATCGGATCCAGCGCCACCGAGCGGGCCAGCGCGACGCGGCGCGCCATGCCGCCCGACAGTTGCGACGGCATCAGGGCGTGGGCACCGCGCAGGCCGACCGCGTCGAGCTTCATCAGCACCAGATCGCGGATCAGCGACTCGTCCAGCGCGGTGTGTTCGCGCAGCGGAAAAGCCACGTTGTCGAACACCGACATGTCCGTAAACAGCGCTCCGAACTGGAACAGCATGCCCATCTTGCGCCGCAACGCATACAGCGGCGCGCGTCCCAGCGTGCCGAGATCCTGTCCGTCCACCACGACGCTGCCCTGCCCGGCCTTGAGCTGCCCGCCGATCAGGCGCAACAGCGTGGTCTTGCCGCAGCCGGAACCGCCCATGATGGCGATCACCCGGCCGCGTGGCACGTCGAGATCCACGCCGCGCAGGATCTCCCGTTCGCCGTATGCGAAACGGACACCGCGCAGACTGACCAAGGCTTGTTGGGGAGGGGAAGTCACTGTTTTTGTTCGAGCTCGCAGGTAGGCTGATTGTATCAGAGGCGGCCTCAGGCAATGTTGCATTGCACCCACAGTGTTGTGAGATCCGCCGCACGGCCGGTCTGTCCAGCCTCTCGTTGGACGGCCGGGCTGCGCCGCGCATTACAGCCTGCATTCGGACCGGCAAGTCGCAGCCGGGTTTCTCAAGCCAGCGCCGCTTGGCTACACTCTTCCGATGCCAACGCATCCTGCGAATCGCGGCGTCGCTGCCGGCGGGGTAGAGGACGAGCGGCCCGAACTGCTGATCGTCGACGACGACCCGCTGATCACCGAGACCTTCGGCTACGTGCTGGAGCGCGACTTCCGCGTCATCGCCACCGACACCCGCGCCGCGGCCATCCGCAGCATCCGCGCGCTGCCCGAGGCGCCGCCGCTGGCCCTGGTGGACCTCGGCCTGCCGCCGACGCCGCACCGGCCCGACGAAGGTTTCGCGCTGATCTCCGAGCTGCTGGCCCACGCGCCGAACATGCGGATCATCGTCCTGTCCGGCCAGAGCGAACTGGCCCACGCGCGCCGCGCACGCACGCTCGGCGCGCTCGAATACCTGGCCAAGCCGGTCGATCCGGAGCGGTTGTGCCGGCTGCTGAAGTCCGCGCTGCAGCTCGACCCGCCGGACGCCGGCGAGCCGGCCCCCGAACCGGCCATGGCGCTGCACGGCGAGAGCGCGCCGATCGAGGCGTTGCGGGCCCAGATCGGCCAGTTCGCCGACGCACCGTTCCCGTTGCTGATCGAAGGCGAATCGGGCACCGGCAAGGAACTGGTGGCGCAGGACCTGCACCGGCTCAGCGCACGCCGCGGCGAGCCCTATCTGACGCTGAACTGCGCCGCAATCGCGCCGACGCTGATCGAGTCGCTGCTGTTCGGCCATGCCCGCGGCGCCTTTACCGGCGCCACCGACAGCCGTGCCGGCTATTTCGAGGAAGCCCGCGGCGGCACGCTGTTCCTCGACGAGATCGGCGAACTGCCGCTCGACCTGCAGCCCAAGCTGCTGCGCGTGCTGGAGAACGGCGAATTCCACCGGCTCGGCGAGACCCAGCCACGCTACAGCCGGGCGCGCGTGCTGACCGCCACCAACCGCGACCTGAAGCGGGCCATCGGCTCGGGCCAGTTCCGCGCCGATCTCTACCATCGGCTCAGCGTATTCACGATCTCGATGCCGCCATTGCGCGACCTGGCGGAGGACCGCCTGCGGCTGCTGGAACACTTCCGCGAGCGGATCGTGGCCCAGACCGGCGGCCTGCCGTTCGAGCTCGGCGACGAGGCGCGCGCGCGCTGGCTAGGCTATGACTTCCCCGGCAACGTGCGCGAGTTGCGCAACATCACGATCCGGCTGCAGACCAAGCACGCGGCCGGCATCGTCGGCCTGGCCGAGTTGGAGGCGGAACTCGACCCGGGCAGCGGCGAGCGCTCGCTGCAATCGCAGCCGCCGGCCGGCACCGAGGACACTGTGGACCCGGTCGAGCGGGCGATGGCCGAGCTGCGCGACAACCCGGCGTTCGAGCTGGATGCGACGCTGCGCGACTGGGAAGTCAGCTACATCGAAGCCGCGCTGCGCCTGACCCAGGGGCGCATGAGCCAGGCCGCGAGGCTGCTCGGCATCAACCGCAGCACGCTGTACAGCCGCATGGACGCGCTCGGCATCGACCGCCCCCATCCGCCCGCGGAACTCGGCTGAACGATGTACCTGGAACATTTCGGCCTGCGCCAGGCACCCTTCCGGATCACGCCGAATACCGGCTTCTTCTTCGCCGGCGCCCGGCGCGGCCCGACGCTGGAGGCGCTCGAGTTCGCCATCCTCCACGACGAGGGCATCATCAAGGTCAGCGGCGAAGTCGGCAGCGGCAAGACGATGCTGTGCCGCATGCTGCTCGATCGCCTGCCCGGCGACGTGGACACCGTCTATCTGGCCAATCCGACGCTCGGGCCCGACGACCTGCTGCGCCTGATCGCCGAGGAACTGGGCATCTCGCTACCGTCGGACAATCCGGGCGTGCGCCTGCTGGAGATCCAGAAGGCGCTGATCGCGCGCTTCGGCGGCGGCCGGCGCGTCGTCGCGCTGGTGGACGAGGCACACGCGATGCCGGCCGCCTCGCTGGAGCAGATCCGCCTGTTGTCCAACCTGGAGACCGGCAACCAGAAGCTGCTGCAGATCGTGCTGTTCGGCCAGCCGGAGCTGGACGGCATGCTGGCCCGCCAGAGCATGCGCCAGTTGCGCGACCGCATCACGCAGCATTTCCGGCTGGCGCCGCTGCAACTCGAGGAGGTCGGCGGCTATCTGGATTTCCGCCTGCGCACCGCCGGCTACCATGGCCCGGCCCTGTTCTCGGCGACCGCCGTGACGCTGCTGGCACGGGCTTCGGCCGGCCTCACCCGGCGGGTCAACGTGATCGCCGACAAGGCCATGCTGTCGGCCTACTCGCGCGGCGACCATCACGTCGCGCCGGCCCATGTGGCCGAGGCCATCCGGGACTGCGAATACCCGCTGCCGGCACGCCGTCTCGGCCGGGCGCTGGCGCTCGGCGCCGTTCTGCTGGCGCTGGGCGCCGCTGCCGTGCTCTACCTGCAGCGCGTCCTGCCGGCTGCAAGCGATCGCCACGCCGGAGCGCCGCCGGCTACGGCCGTCGGCAGCGAAAGTGGCGGCGACCGGCCCGGCGTACGGCAGGCCGCGCCGATGACGCCGGCGCTCGAAGCGGCGCCATCGGCATCGCCGCAACAGGACGCGGCGGCGGCGTCCGCGGCGCTGCCGAGCGCGCCGCCGCCG
>JBNLET010000265.1:0-29895 GCA_050305135.1 Rhodocyclaceae bacterium
TGCGGCACCATCGGCAGGCGCTGCCGATGACAGTAGGCAACCACGGCCGCCACTTCTTCGGTGCTGCCGGGCCGCACGATCGCCAGCGCGCGGCCGCGATAGCGCCCGCGCCAGTCCTCTTCGTAGCGGGCGCGGTCGGCATCGGCGGTCAGGACGTTGCCGGCGCCGACGATGTCGGCCAGCGCGGCCGACACTGCTGGGGCCATGCCCATGCGCTCTCCTCAGTTGTGCCCGAGCGCGAACTGGATCGCCGGCAGCATCCGCTGCACGGCAGCCTCGCCCTCGGCGATCGCTTCCGGTCCCCGATGGTAGTCCAGCATCGCGATCTGGCCCACCCTGGGGGACAGCAGCACATCGGCCGGTTCGCCGGCCAGGCGGCTGCGGGCGATGCGCACCTGCATGATGTTGACGCTGGTGGTCATCACGCTGACCAGCGAGGGCAGGTTTTCTTCTTCCCGCTCGGAGAGCGTCGCACCGTTGTCCGGCGCGACGCCGAATCGCGCCAGCAGGCGATGGATCCAGCTCGGCTCGTCGCCGCTCTCGTCCTCCGCCGGCTCGACGCCGGCGCGCCGCCAGGCGCGCCCGACCAGCTCGGAACCCAGGTCCACGGCGATCACCACGTCGGCACCCATGGCCCGGCACAGCGACACCGGCACCGGGTTCACGAGGCCGCCGTCCACCAGCAGCCGTCCTTCGTGCGCCACCGGCGTGAACAGCCCAGGCAGCGCGATCGAGGCACGCACCGAATCGGCCACGCTGCCTTCGCGCAGCCACACTTCACGTCCATTGACGAGGTCGGTGGCGACGCAGCTGAACGGCAGCTCCAGTTCGTCGAAAGTCCTGTCGACGAAGTTGCGTTCGAAGAACTCCATCAGCCGCTCGCCGCGGATCAGGCCGCTGCGCAGGCTGACGTCGAGCAGTGCGACGACGTTCTTCCAGCGCAGCCCCTCGACCCACTGGATCAGCTTGTCCAGGTCGCCGGCGGCGGCCGCCGCGCCGACGAAGGCGCCGATCGAACAGCCGCAGATCAGGTCCGGCCGGATGCCGACCTTGTCCAGCGCCCGCAACACGCCCAGGTGCGCCCAGCCGCGGGCCGAGCCGCTGCCCAGCGCCAGCCCGACGCGGGGCCCGCCATTCGCGCCGCTCCGGCCATTCAATCCAGCAGCTCCGCGTAGAGGTCGTGCACGTCGCAGTCGGTGATCCTGGCGCGAACCATCTGGCCGACCTCGAGTTCGTGCCCTTCGGGCAGCACCACCAGTCCGTCGATCTCCGGCGCTTCACCGGCCGTGCGGCCGAGTGCGCCGTCCTCGTCCACCTCGTCCACCAGCACCGCGCACTCCCGGCCGATGCGCGCCTCCAGGCGCTGGGTCGAGATGTCTTCCTGGAATTCCATCAGGCGCTGGCGACGCTCCTCGGCCAGCTCGGCAGGCACCGGGTCGGGCAGCTCGTTGGCGCTCGCGCCCTCGACCGGCGAGTAGGCAAAGGCGCCGACCCGGTCGAGCTGCGCCTCCCGCAGGAAGTCGAGCAGCATATCGAAATCCTACTCGGTCTCGCCGGGGAAGCCGGTGATGAAGGTGCTGCGGATCGCGATGTCCGGGCAGATCTCGCGCCAGCGCCGGATCCGTGCCAGCACGTTCTCGCTGCTGGCCGGCCGCTTCATCAGCTTCAGGATGCGCGGGCTGGCGTGCTGGAACGGAACGTCCAGGTAGGGCAGCAGCTTGCCTTCGGCCATCAGCGGCACCAGCTCGTCGACGCTGGGGTACGGGTAGACGTAGTGCAGGCGCACCCACACGCCCAGTTCGCCGAGCGCCTGGCACAACTCGTAGAGCCGCGTCTTGAGCGGGCGTCCGCCCCAGAAGCCGGTGCGGTACTTGAGATCGACGCCGTAGGCGCTGGTGTCCTGCGAGATCACCAGCAGCTCCTGCACGCCGGCCTCGACCAGCTTTTCCGCTTCGCGCAGCACGTCGCCGATCGGACGGCTGACCAGGTCGCCGCGCATCGAAGGGATGATGCAGAAGCTGCAGCGGTGGTTGCAGCCCTCCGAGATCTTCAGATAGGCGTAGTGGTCCGGCGTCAGCCGGATGCCCTGCGGCGGGACCAGGTCGACGAAGGGGTCGTGCGGCTTCGGCAGGTGACGGTGAATCGCCTGCATGACCTGCTCGGTCGCGTGCGGACCGGTGACTTCGAGCACCCGCGGGTGGGTCGCGTTGACCACGTCGTCGCGCGCGCCGAGGCAGCCGGTGACGATGACGCGGCCGTTCTCGGCCAGCGCCTCGCCGATCGCGTCGAGCGATTCCTCGACCGCCGCGTCGATGAAGCCGCAGGTGTTCACGACCACCAGATCCGCCCCTTCGTAGTCGGGCGAGATCGCGTAGCCCTCCGCCCGCAGGCGGGTCAGGATGTGTTCGGAATCGACGGTCGCCTTCGGGCAGCCGAGCGAAACAAATCCGACACTGGGGGTTTGCTTCATTGAAACTCCAAACGAAACGGGCCGCAGATGCGACCCGAAGTACCGTCGGCGAACGGAGCCAAGCCTACTTCTTGCCGCGCGAGTCCGAAGGTTCCTCTTGGGCCGCGGCGGGAGCCTGACCGCCTTCGCCGGGGGTGAAGTTCGGGAACTGGAAGCCCGAGAAGATGTTGCGGGTCTGGCTCTCGATCTGCTCCTGCATCTGCATGAACATCTTCTTGCTCTGCTCGGTGTAGGCGCCCATCAGGCTCTGCATCGCCGGTCCCTGGAAGTTCAGGAACTGGGCCCACAAGTCCTGGCTGATCGGGCTGTTCTCGCCGTAGATCGACTTGGCCTGATCCTGCAGCTTCTGCTGCATGTCGGTGAAGGCCTTGATGTTGTTTTCCAGATACTTGCCCATCATGCCCTGCATGGCGTTGCCGTAGAAGCGGATCATGTGCGCCAGCAGGTCGCTGGTGAACATCGGCGCGCCGCCGGCCTCTTCCTCCAGGATGATCTGCAGCAGGATGCTGCGCGTCAGATCGTCACCGGTCTTGGCATCGACCACCTGGAACTCCTCGTGTCCGAGCACGAGCTCCTTGACGTCGGACAGCGTGATGTAGGAACTGGTCTTGGTGTCGTACAGCCTTCGGTTCGGGTACTTCTTGATCAGGCGTGTCTGTTCAGCCATTTGTAATATCTCCTCGGTGGCGCATTTTCTCTTCTATGTGCCAAGTATACCGCGTTGCGCAAACAAAAACCCCGCCCTGGGGCGGGGTTTTGCGCAAGTTCATCACGCCGTGCACAATTCGGCGTGAGAATCAGCTCATGTACAGGCCACCGTTGATGTTCATGGTCGCGCCGGTCATGTAGCCGGCCAGTTCGGAGGCCAGGTAGGAGCACAGCGCGCCGATTTCTTCGGGCTTGCCGAGGCGCTTCATCGGCACGGTGTCGATGATCGCCTGACGCACGTCTTCGCGGATGGCCATCACCATCTCGGTACCGATGTAGCCCGGAGCGATCGCGTTGACCGTCACGCCCTTGGTCGCCAGTTCCTGTGCCAGCGCCTTGGTGAAGCCGATGCAGCCAGCCTTGGCGGCCGAGTAGTTGGTCTGGCCGGCCTGGCCCTTGACGCCATTGACCGACGAGATGTTGATGATGCGGCCCCAGCCGCGCTCGGCCATCTTCGGCGAGACATGCTGGGTCACGTTGAACAGGCTGTCGAGGTTGGTCGCGATGACGGCGTCCCACTGCCCCTTGTCCATCTTCGGGAAGAACTTGTCGCGGGTGATGCCGGCATTGTTCACGAGCACGTCGATCGGTCCGACGTCAGCCTCGACCTTCTCGATCATGGCCTTGCAGGAGTCGAAATCGGAGACGTCCCCTTCGGCAGCCACGAACTCGAAGCCGAGTTCCTTCTGCTGGGCGAGCCACTCGTCCTTCTGCGGGAAGTTGGGCAAGCAGTTGGCAACGACCTTCATTCCGTCCTGGGCCAGCGACTGACAAATTGCAGTGCCGAGGCCACCCATGGCGCCGGTGACGAGTGCGACTTTCTGGGTCATCATCATTCCTTAAGCAGCGAGTGGTTTTGAGGTCGCGAACGCCGCCCCGCCAACGGCGCTCCCTCTCTTCGGAGTTGTTCAAGCCCGGGCCGATACGTGTCGCGGCCAGAATTCGGCGATTATAACCAGACATGTTCCACAATGATGCGCCGCAATACGGGCCCGCCCGACCTGCGGCAGGCGATCAGAACATGTGCTGCCCGCCGTTGATCGAGATGTTCGCCCCGGTCACGAAGGCGGCCTCCTCCGAACACAGGTAGGCGATCAGGCCGGCGATCTCCTCCGGCTTGCCCAACCTGTTCATCGGAATCTGCGGCAGGATCTTGGATTCCAGCACCTCGTTCGGGATCGACAGCACCATCTTGGTCCCGATGTAGCCGGGCGAAATCGTATTCACCGTCACGCCCGAACGCGCCACTTCCAGCGCCAGAGACTTGGTGAAGCCGTGCATGCCGGCTTTCGCGGCGGCATAGTTGGTCTGGCCGAACGCACCCTTGATGCCGTTCAGCGAGGAGACGTTCACGATGCGGCCCCAGCGCCGTTCGACCATGCCGTCCAGGACCTGCTTGGTGGTATTGAACACGCTGTCCAGGTTGGTCCGGATCACCGCGTCCCAGTCCGGCTTGGTCATCCGCTTGAAAGTCATGTCCCGCGTGATGCCGGCATTGTTGACCAGCACGTCGACCGGTCCGACCTCCTGCGCGACCTGGCCGAAACAGGTCTTGCAGGAGTCGAAATCGGAGACGTCGCAGGGGGCGCCACGGAATCCGTAGCCCATGTTGTTCATGTTGCTCAGCCATTCGCTGGCCTTGGTGTTGCCCGGCGAATAGGTCGTCACGACCTTGTAGCCGAGCGCCGCGAGCTTGATGCAAACGGCCTCACCAAGCCCGCCCATGCCGCCGGTGACCACTGCCAGACGTGCCATGCCCCACTCCCTCGATTGACGCCTCGACCGCTAGCGAAGCCCGCGGCCCCCGCCCGCCGCGACCTGAAGCTCAGGCCTTCTCCTTCACGTAGCGGCCCGGCGCCGGCTCGATCGGCTCGTACTTGGTGCTGCCGATCCGGCCGCGTGCCTTGACCTGCTTGCCGGAGCGCGACTTCACCCACTCCGCCCAGTGCAGCCACCAGCTGCCGGGCATCTCCTGCGCACCGGCCAGCCACTCGTCCGGCGTCGCGACGTTCGAGTCGCTGACCCAGTAGCTGCGGCGATTCTTCGAGGCCGGGTTGATCGCCCCGGCGATGTGGCCGCTGGCACCCAGCACGTAGGTCGTCTCCCCGCCCAGCAGCCGGCGCACCAGGTAGGCGCTCTGCCACGGCACGATGTGATCTTCGCGCGTGGCAAGCAGATAGGCCGGCACGTCGACCTTGCCGAGATCGACCTTGACGCCCAGCATCTCCAGCTTGCCGGGCACCCGCAGGCTGTTCTCCAGGTACATGTTGCGCAGGTACCAGGCCAGGAACGGGCCCGGCAGATTGGTCGGGTCGGAGTTCCAGTACAGCAGGTCGAAGGCCTGCGGCTTGTTGCCCTTCAGGTAGTTGCCGACCACGTACTGCCAGATCAGGTCGTTGGCCCGCAGGCTGGAGAAGACGTTGGCCAGCTCGCGGCCGGGCAGCAGCCCGCCCTTGCCGATGGTGGCCTCGCGGGTTGCCACCGAGGTCTCGTCGATCAGGCAGCCCAGTTCGCCGGCGTCGGAGAAGTCGAGCAGCGTCGTCATCAGCGTCAGGCTGTTGACCGGGTCCTCGCCGCGGCCGCGCAGCACCGCCAGCGCCGAGCTGAGGATCGTGCCGCCGACGCAGAAGCCGAGCACGTTGGGCTTCTTGACGCGGGTGACCGAACGCACCACCTCCAGCGCGGTGATCGGCCCCTTCTCCAGGTAATCGTCCCAGCCGAAGTGGGCTTCGTCCTGGCTGGCGTTCTTCCACGACACCAGGAACACCGTGTGGCCGTTCTCGACGATGAACCGCACCAGCGAATTGTGCGGCTGCAGGTCCATGATGTAGAACTTGTTGATGCACGGCGGCACGATCAAGAGCGGCGTCTGATGCACCGTCTCGGTCAGCGGCGAGTACTGGATCAGCTGCATCAGCTCGTTCTCGTAGATCACCGAACCGGGCGTCAGCGCCAGGTTGCGGCCGACCTCGAAAGCGGCGTCGTCGGTCATCGAGATCGCACCCTTTTCGAGGTCCGAGATCAGGTTCTTGATGCCCTCGGTGATGCTCTCGCCCTTGGTGTCGATCGCGGTGCGGATGAATTCCGGATTGGTGGCGGCGAAATTCGACGGCGACAAGGCGTCGATGTACTGCCGCGTCACGAACTGCAGCCGGTCTTTCATGCGACCGTCCGACATCGGCACCGCGTCGGCCACCGAACGCAGGAATTCCGCATTCAGCAGATAGGCCTGCCGGACATAGTCGAAGACCGGGCTGGCGCGCCATTCCGGTGCGCTGAAGCGCCGGTCGCCCGGCGCCGGGCTGACCAGCGGGTCGCCCGCCTCGCCCGGCCCGCGCTGCATCATGCTCGACCACAGGGCGGCATGGCGGCGGGCGTGCTCCTGCTGCAGTTCGGCCAGCTTGCCGGCCTCGGGCAGCGGCAGCGAGGCGGCCGATGGCGCCGACTTGTGCATGGCTTGGCTGTTCTTGCCGATAAAGTCGTAGAAGCTCTTCACCATCGACTGACCGAACTGCATCATGCCCGCCATCGCGGCTTCTGCGGCATCATTGGGATTGGACATTTCTACCCCTCCTGGGATCATCGTTCGAATGCGCGGCCCGGTCGGCAAACGCCCGCCGGCAGCACCCGAAGCCCATCGTCTTCCGCACCCTGCCGAGCATGTATATCGTCGCCATCGCCTGGCTCTACGTGGCCTTTCTCGTCGCCATCTCGGATACCACCGTGGTCGGTGGGATCCTGACCTTCCTGTTCATGGGCATCGGGCCGCTGGCCCTGCTGCTGTGGCTGATCGGAACCCCTGCCCGCCGCCGTGCCCGCGCCCGCCGGCAGGAAGACCGGCAGGATGTCGACTCGGGGCAACCATGATACCCGCTGCAACGTAGCAATCAATTTCCACGTGTCGCGCGGTACCGCACTAGCGCACCGATTCGGTCAGCCAGATCAGCGTCGCCTGCCGGCCGGTGCGGCCGTCCCGGCGATACGAGAAGAAGCGCTCCGGCTCCGAATGGGTGCACAGCCCGCCACCGTGGACGTCCGACACGCCGGCCGCCGCCAGCCGCAGGCGAGCCAGCAGGTAGAGATCCGCCATCCACTTGCCCGGCGCAGTTGCCGCGACGAAGGCCGCGATCGCCTCCGTCGAGCGGGCCGCAAACGCGTCGCGGACGTCGCCGCCGACCTCGAAGGCGCCGGGCCCGATCGCCGGCCCCAGCCAGGCCATCAGTTGCCCGGGCGGCACCCCCATCGCGCGGATCGCATTCTCCAGCACGCCGGCCAGCAAGCCGCGCCAGCCGGCGTGCGCCGCCGCCACCACCGAGCCGGCGCGGTCGCACAGCAGCACCGGCAGGCAGTCGGCGGTCATCACGCCGCATACCGCGCCGGCGGCGCTGGTGAAAGAGGCATCCGCGGTCACCTCGGCGCTCGACCGACGGTGCGGCGCCACGTCGGTGCCGTGCACCTGGTTCAGCCACAGCGGTTCGGCCGGCAGTTGCAGCGCCAACCGGCGCCGGTTCTCGCGCACCGCCTGCGGGTCGTCGCCGACGTGCAGGCCCAGGTTCAGAGAATCGTACGGTCCCCGGCTGACGCCGCCGAGACGGGTCGTGGACAAGGCCCGCACGGTCGGCGGCGCCGGCCAGTCGGGCGTCAGGGCTTCGATCGTCATGGCGCCTCCAGGCCGGCGAGAAGCTGCGCGAAATCCTGCGCCAGCGGCACTTCCCACTGGCAGGGCCGGCCCGTCACGGGATGCTCGAGGCCGAGGCGGAACGCATGCAAGGCCTGGCGACCGAACTCCGGCCCGCGCGCCCGCGCCCTGCCGCGATACACCTCGTCGCCGACCAGCGGATGGCCCAGGTGCGCCAGATGGACGCGGATCTGGTGCGTCCGCCCGGTTTCGAGCCGGCACTCGACGAGGCTACAGCCGTCGAACCGTCGCAGCACCCGGTAGTGCGTGACGGCCGGCTTGCCGCCAGCGACCACCGCCATGCGGGTCCGGACGACCGGGTGCCTGCCGATCGGCGCGTCGACGGTGCCGTCGGCGGCGGGCAGGCTGCCGACGGCCAGCGCCAGGTAGTGCCGGCTGACGCTCCTGTTCTGCAACTGCCTGACCAGCTCGGTCTGGCTGGCGAGCGTGCGGGCCACCACCAGCAAGCCGCTGGTGTCCTTGTCGAGCCGATGGACGATGCCGGCGCGCGGCACGCCGGCCAATTCGGGCGCGTGATGCAGCAGGGCGTTCAACAGCGTGCCGTCCGGGTTGCCGTTGCCCGGATGCACGACTAGGCCGGCCGGCTTGTCGATGACCAGCAGCGCCTCGTCCTCGAACACGATCCGCAGCGGGATGTTCTGTGCGCGATGCACACCGTCCGGCATCGGCGGCGGCGTCAGGCTCAGCTGCTCGCCGCCCCAGACCTTGTGCTTGGGCGCCACCGCAGCGCCGTCGAGCAGCACCGCGCCGTCCCTCAGCCAGCCCTGCAGGCGGTTGCGGGAATGCTCCGGCATCAGCCGCGCCAACACCTGGTCGATACGCATACCGGCCAGTTCGGCCGGCACCTGGAGCGTTCGGTGGGGGGGTGTCGGCGGCCCTGAGCTATACTCCTCGGGCTCTTCTTCCCACGGGTTTTCGATGGCCAAGTTCACCTTTCCTAGTGTAGCGATATGTCTCGCCCTGTTGCTCGGCGGCTGCGGAGGCGCGCAGGAAGAGCGCGACGAAACCGCCGGCTGGAGCGCGCAGAAGATCTACAACGAGGCCAAGTCCGAGATGCAGGACAACTCCTACGAGGCCGCGATCAAGCTGTTCGAGAAGTTGGAGGCACGCTACCCGTACGGCCGCTACGCTCAGCAGGCGCAACTCGACGTGGCCTACAGCCATTACAAGTCCGGCGCACCGGCGCTGGCGGTCGCCGCCTGCGACCGCTTCATCAAGCTGCACCCGAACCACAGCCACGTGGACTATGCCTACTACCTGAAGGGCCTCGTCTACTTCAACGAGGATGTCGGCCTGCTGAGCAGGTTCACCAGCCAGGATCTGTCGGATCGCGACCCGCGCAGCGCGCGAAATGCCTTCGACACCTTCCGCGAACTCGTCAAGCGCTTTCCGCGCAGCAAGTACGCCGAGGACGCGCGCCAGCGCCTGCAATACCTGGTCAATGCGCTCGGCCGGCACGAAGTCAACGTGGCGCGCTACTACCTGAAGCGCCACGCCTACGTGGCCGCGGTCAACCGGGCCAAGGAAACGATCCAGAATTTCCCGAAGACGCCCGCCGTCGAACAGGCCTTGCACGTGCTGGTGATCGGCTACGATGCGATGGGATTGACCCAACTGCGCGACGACGCCCAGCGCGTGCTCGACGCCAACTACCCGGGCAGCGTCGCGCTGATCGATCCGTCGGTGAAGAAGCCCTGGTGGCAGATCTGGTAGGCACGGCGGGAAAGGGGCGATGGACGACGCGGTGCGAGCGGCGCTGGCCAAGTGGCCCTCCGTGCCGCACGTGTACGGCTGGCTGCGGCTCGACCGGCGCGGCGGCTGGCGGCTGCGCGACGAGGCAATCGCCCACGCCGGCCTGAACGACTTCCTGTCGCGCAACTACGGGCGCGACGAGCACGGCCGCCATTTCGTCCAGAACGGTCCGCAGCGCGTCTATGTGACACTCGACTACGTGCCGTGGGTGGTGCGGCTGGAACAAGGGTGCCTGCTCTGCCACGACGGTGCAGCAATGCAACGGCCGCGGCTCGCGCTGATCGATGACGAGGGTTCGCTGCTGCTCCACGACGGCGAGCGAATCGCCCTGCTCGACGACCGCGACCTGCCGGCAGCGCTGGCGCAGTGGTGCGACGCTGCCGGCGATGCGCTGACGGATGAGCGCATCGAGCTGGCCCTCGAGGGGCGCCCGCAAGACTGCTGCTGGCGGATCGGCGAGCGGCTCGTCGTGCTCGAAGCGATCGAGCGCGCACAAGTCGCGGCGCGCTTCGGCTTCGATCCAGCGCCGCGCGAGGCTGCCGCCTAGCGCTCGTGCCGTTCCCGCCCGCGGCGCGCGCCGCCATCGCGCGCGGCGTAGGCGTCGGCCATTGCGGCCAGCGTGCGCGACACCCGCTCGTCGATGCTGCCCCTGGGCGCCACTCCGCGCGGATCGTCGCGGCCCGACGGCAGCCCGGTCAGCACCTCCATCGCCTGATCCACGCCGTCCACCGCGTGGATCGCGAAGCGCCCGCCGGCCACCGCCTGCACGACCCGCGGCTCGAGCATCAGGTGGCGCAGGTTGGCGCGCGGCACGATGACGCCGTGGCTGCCGTCCAGGCCGCGCGCCTGGCACAGGTCGAAGAAGCCTTCGATCTTCTCGTTCACGCCGCCGATGGCCTGCACGACGCCGAACTGGTTGACCGAGCCGGTCACCGCCAGCGCCTGGCGGATCGGCGCGTCGGCCAGCGCCGACAGCAGCGCGCACAATTCGGCCAGCGAGGCCGAATCGCCCTCGACCGGATGGTAGGACTGCTCGAACACCAGGCTCGCCGCGAGCGACAGCGCCCGCCGGCGCCCGTAGCGGGCGGCGAGGAAGGCCGACAGGATCAGCACGCCCTTGGAATGCAGCGGACCACCCAGGTCGGTCTCCCGCTCGACGTCCACCACGTCGCCGTCACCGACCCGCACCGTGGCGGTGATGCGCACCGGATGACCGAAACTCCCGCCGCCGCCTTCGGTGACCACCAGCCCGTTGATCTGCCCACTGCACTCGCCCCCGGTCGCCACCAGCAGCGTGCCTTCCAGCATGTCCTCGCGCAGCCGGCGTGCGAAGCGATCGCCGCGATGCCGCCGGCCCTCGAGCGCCGCGGTCAGGTGCCGGGCCGCGACGCGGCCGCTGCCGGCGTCGGCCGCCATCAGGTCGGCCTCGCGCATCAGGTCTGCCAGCGGCCGGGTATGCAAGGACAGGCGGCTCGCGTCCTCGGCATGCCTCGAGGCCTGCTCGATCAGCCCCGCCACCGCGTCGGCGGCGAACGGCCGCAGCCCGCACTGTCGCGCCAGCGTCGCCACCAGCCGCGCGAACAGCCTCTCGCTGGCCGCCTCGCGCGGCAGATCGTCCTCGAAATCCGCCGCGATCTTGAACAGATCCGGGAAGTCCGGGTCGGCGTTCTCGAGCAGGTAGTAAGCGTCGCGGTCGCCGATCAGCACCACCTTCACGTCGCTCGGCACCGGCTGCGGCTCGAGCGTCAGCGCGCCGCTCCAGTCCTGCGCCTCGGCCGGCGGTTCGATGCGCAGCTCGGCACTGCGCAGCGCCCGCTTGAGGCCTTCCCAGGCGAACGGCTGGCGCAACAGGCGAACCGCGTCGAGCACCAGGTAGCCGCCCTGCGCGTGGTGCAGCGCGCCGGCCCGGATCAGCCCGTGCCCGGTCACCACCTGCCCCATGCGCAGTTGATGCTCGATGCGGCCGATCAGGTTGCCGAAGCCCGGATTGTCTTCCTCGATCACCGGTGCGCCTTCGCGCCCGCCATTGTCCACCAGCACGTTGACCAGGTAGCGTCCGTTGAGGGTTTCCTCCTCCTCGTCGAGCCCGGCCTCCTCCTCGTCCTCCTCGTCGAGCCAGGCGCCGCGGGTCGCCAGCACGTCGCGCTCGACGGCTTCGATGAAGGCGATCACCTGCGGGTGGGCATCGAAGGTCCTTCGCGCGGCCGTCGTCAGCTCCGTCACAACCGGCTTGATCGCGTCGCGGACGGCCCGGTCCAGCGCCTCGATCATCTTCCGGCGCGCGGCCGGGAACGACTGCACCAGTTCCTCCAGCTTCTCGGTCCACGCCGACACCGCCTGCTGCAGGCGCTCCCGCTGCTCGGCCGGCAAGGCCTCGTAGTCGGCCGGCGACATCGCTTCGCCGTCGCGCGCCGGCGCGATGACCAGGCCGTCGGCGCTGCGCATCAGGCCCAGCCCGTCGGCCGCGGCCGATTCGGCCAGGGCGCGGATCGCGGCCTCCTCGCGCTGCTTGTTCTGCTCGCGCAGCGCCGTCACCCGCTCCTGGTGGCTCTGCGCTTGGAGTGCCGCCCGGATCGCCGGCCCGAGCGCCCGCACGAAGCGCTGCATCGCGACGCGCAGGCTGTTGCCGACGCCGGCCGGCAGGCGCAGCAGCAGCGGCTTGCGCGCGTCGTCGAAGTTGTGCACGTAGCACAGGTCCGGCGGACGCGGTGCGGAGGCCGCCAGCTCGCGCAGGATGCGCCACACCGTGGCGTGCCGGCCGGTGCCCGCCTCGCCGAGCACGAACACGTTGTAGCCGGGCTGCAGCAGGCGCAGGCCCAGCCGCAACGCCTCCTCGGCGCGCTGCTGGCCGAGGCCGTGGGGCAGGTCCTCGAGTTCGGAGCTGTCCTCGAAGCCCAGGCCGGCCGGATCGCAGCCGTGCCGCAACAGATTCGCCGCCAAGGGCTGCACGCTGGTCATTTGCCGCTCTCCTGCCGCTCTTCGGGGCGCCCAGTGTCGCCGCCCGAGGCGTCGAACAGCAAGTCGCGCGCGGCCTCGACGATGGCGACCACGCAGGGATGGCGCAGCCGCCGCTCGACCGAGATGGCGTAGTACTCCTCGACGACTTCGGCGCTGCGGCCCACGACCACCAGCTCCCGGCTGCCCGCCAGGAAGTCCGCCTCGAGCACGGTCGGGCCGCTGAAGATGCCGACACCGGCTTCGCCGAAGGCCCGCATCAAGGCCGAATCGTCGAATTCGCCGCGCACCTGGGGACGCAGCTTGCTGCGCTCCAGCCACTGTTCGAGACGCCCGCGCAGCGAGGCATCCTCGCCGGCCACCAGCAGCGGCGCGCCGTCGAGCAGCTGCGGAAAATCACTGCCCAAGCGCTGCGCCAGCGAACGGGTGGCGAAGAACGTCGTACCCGACACGCCCAGCCGGTGACTGAAGGCGCGCACGTTGACGCTGCGCGGGATCGGCGCGTCCGAGATCACCAGGTCCAGCCGGTGCACCGCCAGTTCCGACAGCAGGCTGTCCAGCTTCCACTCGCGGCAGGCCAGGCGCACCGGCTCCTCGATCGCGACGGCCGGCTCGAGCAGCCGGTAGGCGATCGCCTTCGGCACCGCGTCGGCGACGCCGACCCGGAAGTCGGTCGGCCGTCCGCCCTGCTCGAACATGTCGAGCGCCTCGCGCAGTTCCGAGCCGAGCGAGAAGATCTCGTCCGCGTAGCCGAACACCAGCCGGCCGGCCTCGCTCAGCTCGAGGCGCCGCCCGGAACGGTCGAACAGGCTGCGGCCGAGGCTTTCCTCCAGCTGCAGCAGTTGCGCGCTGACCGTCTGCGCCGTGACGTGCAGCGATTCGGCCGCGCGATGCACACCGCCGGCCCGCGCGACGGTCCAGAAATAGTGCAGGTGCTTGTAGTTGAACGGCGCTCTCATCAACTTTAATTTGACAGAAAATACTATTAAATCAGATTTACACGACGGTCGCAGGTGGCTAGAGTGCGCATCGTGCGTCGCCACGTCCATGGCACCGAAGGCCGCCGCCCGCCATCGATGCGAGGGAACCCGCATCGACGGCGCCACTCAAAGGCGGTGAATGGCGCCAAAGCGTCCGACCAAGACAGATTGGCCCGCACGGGCCGATGCAAAGGAGAAACTGAGTATGCCGTACGGAAACACCCAAGTGCTGGATCGCAGCAGGGCACGCGGTGCTTCGCTGCTCTCGACCCACAAGGTATTGCGCAACACCTACATGCTGCTGGCCGCGACGCTGCTGTTCAGCGCGGTGACGGCCGGCGCATCGATGGCCCTCGGACTGCCGCATCCGGGCATGCTGATCACCATGGTCGGCTACTTCGGCCTGCTGTTCCTGACCACCAAGCTGCGCAACAGCGCCGGCGGCATCCTGGCGGTGTTCGCGCTGACCGGCTTCATGGGCTACACGCTGGGCCCGATCCTGAACGCCTATCTGGCGCTGCCGAACGGGCACCAGATCGTGATGATGGCGATGGGCGGCACCGCGGTGACCTTCGGCGCGCTGTCGGCGGTGGCGCTGGTGACGAAGAAGGACTTCAGCTTCATGTCCGGCTTCCTGATGGTCGGCATCATCGTCGCGTTCCTGGCCGGACTGGCCGCGATCTTCCTCCAGATGCCGGCGATGTCGCTGGCGGTGTCGGCGGCCTTCGTGCTGCTGATGGCCGGCATGATCCTGTTCGAGACGAGCCAGATCATCCACGGCGGCGAGACCAACTACATCATGGCGACGGTCAGCCTGTACGTGTCGATCTACAACCTGTTCGTCAGCCTGCTGAACCTGCTCGGCTTCGCCAGCAGCGAGTAAGCTGCGCCGCGGCGCCCGGGCATGAAACGAGAGGGGCGGCCCGCCGGGCCGCCCTTCTTCCGTTCCGAGCCGCCGCGAACCGGCGCTCAGTGGCTGGCGAAGGCCTCGGCTACGCCCTTTTCGTCGAAGCTCAGGACCTCGTAGCGCTCCGGCGGATAAGGGCCCTCCATGCCGGGAGAGCCCTGCGGCATGCCCGGTGCCGAAAGCCCGACGACGCTCGGCTTTTCCTGCAGCAGCCGCTTCACGTCCGCGGCCGGCACATGTCCCTCGACCACGTAGCCCTCGACCACCGCCGTGTGGCACGAGCCCAGCGTGCGCGGCACGCCGGCCTGCTGCTTGATCCACCCCATGTCGCGGGTCGGCACCTCGCGCACCGTGAAGCCGTTGTCGCGCAAGTGCTCCGCCCACTTGGTACAGCAGCCGCAGCTGGGATCCTTGTAGACGGTCACCTCGGGACCGTCGGCAGGGGCCGGCCCGCTCGCCGCGAGCAGGGTCACGGCGACGACCAGGGATCTGACGCGATCCGGCACAGCGAAAACTTTCATCCGGCGTTCTCCTGTTCGGGCGGCGCACCGCCATGTCACGCATTGTCACGGTGACGGGCCGCGCCCGCCGGGCGGCTCAGGCCGGACCGAGATGGATCTTGCCGCCATGCATCACGCAGCAGCGGTTGCGGCCGGCATTCTTGGCCGCGTAGAGGGCCTTGTCGGCATCGACGACCAGGGCGTCGGCGTCGGCGGTGCCGGCTTCGCGTGCAGCCAGGCCGATGCTGACGGTGATCTGCACCACCCCGTGCCCGATCGATACCGGCGCATCGCCGATCGCCCGGCGCAGCCGCTCCGCCGCACGGGCAGCCGCTTCGAGCGCGGTATTCGGACAGATGACCAGGAACTCCTCGCCGCCCATGCGGCAGATCCAGTCGTCCTTGCGCGCGACGGCACGCAAGGTCTTGGCCACCTCGGCCAGCGCCACGTCACCGCCGGAGTGGCCGTGTTCGTCATTGATCTGCTTGAAGCGATCCACGTCGATCACCATCACCGTCAAGGGATGATCGCCACGCCGGCTGGCACTCCAGGCCTGGCTCAGCATCGCAACGCCGGCGCGACGGTTCGGCAGGCCGGTCAGCGCATCGGTCAGCGCCGCCCTCTCGAGCTTGCGATTGCTGACCGCCAGTTCCGATGCGATGCGCTTCAACTGGACGCGATCGTGCTCCCAGTCCTGCTGCAACCGCACGTAGCGCCAGGCTGCGAACAGGCGCGCACGCAGCGCGCGCACGCTGACCGGCTTGGTGAGGTAGTCGTCCACGCCTTCCGCGAAAGCCTCCTCGATCCGCTCCTCGGCGTCGAGTCCGGTCAGCATCACGACATAGGTCGCCCGACCCCACTCCGTCGCCCGCAGCGCCCTGGTCAGCTGCAGGCCGTCCATCTCCGGCATCATCCAATCGGTGATCACGACCTGCGGGCGCAGCTCCAGCGCCATCGCCAACGCCGTTTTGCCATCCGCCGCCAAGTGCGTCTCGTGGCCGCAGTGATCGGTCAGCAGCTTGCGCATCAGACGCCGGCTCGAGAGCTCGTCGTCCACCATCAGAACGCGCAGCGGTTCGGTCCGCTGGGCCGCTTCGGGACGCGGCGCCGGCGCATTGGCGATGCTCGCGAAAGGCGGCAGAGTGGCCGTGGGCACGCGCAGGATTTCGCCCCAGTCGCTCCATTCCGCGATCAGCAGGTCGATCATCCGGCCCAGTTCTTCCTGATCGATACCGACGCGGCCCGCGATGCAGGCCAGCTCGGACACCAGCTTGTGCCGGTCCGACTCCCCCGCCACGCCGAGCTCGGCGACGCAGGCGGCCAGGTACAGCGACTGGCAGATCACGTAGCCGCGCGTACCGGCCTCGAACGGCTGCTCGGAGACGTCTTCGTGGTACAGCACCGGCTCGACCAGCACCAGCGGGAAACCCCAGTCGCCGAGCAACGCGGCACCCAGCCGGTTGTGGTCGATCTGCAGGCGCTCGTTCTCGGCCGCCAGCAAGGCCTTCGGCTCCCCGTTGCCCGGTTCGCTCAGGATCTGCCCGTAGGGCTCGGGATAGGCGGTGGCGAGCGCCAAGCGACCGACCCGCGCCAGCAGGCCGCAGGCGAACAGGTCGTCCGGCGGGCCCATCCGGTTGGCGCGGGCCAAGCTCTGCATCGTCAGGCCCATCAGCAGCGAACGGGACCAGAAACCCTGGTAGTCGAATCCCGCGCAGCCCCCCTCGCCGTACTGGTCCACCAGCGAGAAGCCGAGCGCGAGTTGCTTGACCAGGCCGAGGCCGAGCCGGCGCACCGCCTCGGCCAAAGACACCACCGGCCGCGGGCCCGAGACCGCCGCGTTGGCTTGCCGCAGCAAGCGCCCCGACAGGGCGGGGTCGGTCATCACGACCCGCGACACCTCGTCCAGCGTCGCGTTCTCGCGTTGGCACAATTCCATGATCGCCAGCGCGACGCCTTTCGGACTCGGCAACACGCCGCTGATGCGCAGATCGTCAATTCTTGGCAGCAAACCCATGGCCCGCCCCTCCGGGACGGCGACACTTCAAAACGGCGCGGATCGGCCGAAAGTCGTATAGCATGCTGACGGCGTAGACATGCCGCTCGGATGGCACGCTTCCTTCGATGCAAATGATGCTAAACCAAGTTCGCCTTGCACGGGGTTTAATGCAACGGCGCGCGTCCCGCGGCGGAGGCGAGCCGCCCCGGCAACGGCACCGACTGCGCACGAATGCCGCGATGCGCGCGTCGCGGCGACTGCTCGCCGCTGCCTCCGTCGCGCTGCTGGCGGCGTGCGGCGCGCTGACGACCCAGCCGCCGCGGCAGAACTATCTATGCGAGCAGGGAGGGAGCTTCATGCTGCAGGTCGGCGCCAGCGGCGAACAGGCCGTGATCGACATCGACGACATGCAATTCGTGTTGCTGCGCGAGGCTGGCCGGCCCGAGGCCTACAGCTGCAGCATGTTGCGTGTCGTGCGCAGCGGCGACACCGCGACGGTGGAACTGGAAGGCCGGCCCAGCCATACCGGTTGCAGGCTCCAGCCGGCGCGGCGGTAGGCCTCGGCGCCGGCGCTAGCCCACCACGTAGGCACCGGTGCCGACCGCGATCAGGCTGTCCTCGTCGTTGTGCAGTTCGATGCGGGCCACCGCGACCTTGTTGCCGGTGCGCAACACGAAGCCCGTGGTCTCGAACCAATTTCCGAAGCCGGGACGCAGGTAGTCGATGCGCAGATCGATCGTGCCGAGCTGGCCGAAGCGCTCCAGCTTGGATTCCAGCGGCTCGTCGGCGAGCCGCTTCTGCACGCCGAGAAAGGCGGCCAGCCCGCCGGTCACGTCGATCACTGCCGAGATCACGCCACCGTGCAGATTGCCGCGCAGGAAGTTGCCCACCAGTTCCGGCCGCATTTCGAAACGCACCTTCGGGTGGTCGTAGTCGAGCGAATCGATCGTCGCCCCCAGCACCCGGTTGAACGGAATGCGCTCATTGAATAGTTGCCGGATGCGTTCGAGCAGTTCGCGATCCTGGTCCCGTGTCGTCATCGGTCCGCCCTGTCTAGACAAGCTTCGACTCTAGCCGGGCACTGCCTGGCCGGCAACCGGCGCCTGCCCCGACCGCCGGAATGGAGCCTGCAGTGCGGGCCGCCGGCCGGGCGCGGAATGCTCGAGGCCGTCCGCCACGGCGCCGCAGCGCACTTCCTCGCAGCCGAGCACATGTGCGTAGAATGCACCGATGCGATTGATCTCGCGGACCGTCAGCACCCGGTGATCCAAACCCTCGATGTGCACGATTCCTGCTCCCCTCGTCTTTCGCTCGGGCCAGGCCGGCGCCGGCCGCCAACGGTGCGAGGCGCGCCCGAATAAGCGCCGGTGCGTGCCGGCGAGCCGGGTTCGAGAGGCCGCACGATGAAATCGCCCGAGCCGATCATCGCCGAGAGCGGCCCCGATACCCGGCGCCTGCTGCATGCGATCAGCCGCAGCGTGAGCGACTATATCGACGAGGCCAATCCGTTCGTGCTGTTCAATGGACTGCTCGGCGACTTGCTCGAACTGACCGGCAGCGAGTACGGCTTCATCGGCGAGGTGTTCACCTCCGGCGACGGCCAGCCCTACCTGCGCAGCTACGCCACCACCAACATCGCCTGGAGCAGCGAAACCCGCGCGCTGTACGCGAAGGCCGAAAAACGCGGCATGGTGTTCGCAAAGCTGGATTCGCTCTATGGCGAGGTACTGCGCACCCACCGCCCGGTGATCGCCAATCGGCCTGCCGACGATCCGCGCAGCGGCGGATTGCCACCCGGCCACCCGGCGCTGGCATGTTTTCTCGGCCTGCCGATCCTGGCCAAGGGCGACCTGCTGGGGATGGTCGGGATCGCCAACCGCGCAGGCGGCTATTCGGCAAGCCTGGTCGACTACCTGGCCCCCTTCCTCGCCACCTGCGGCAACCTGATCCAGGCCTATCGCAACAATCTGCGGCGAGTCCAGGCGGAAGACGAGTTGCGTCGCATGCGCGATCGACGATCGCTGGCCGACGCCGCGCCCCCGGGCCGCGCACTGGGGCACGGCTATCGCCTCGATCCGGCACGCCGCTGCGTGATGCGGAACGGCCGTTCGATCCGGCTGACGCGCAAGGAATGGCTGCTGTTCGACCTCCTGCTGGGCAGCCGCGGGCAAGTGGTCGAGCACCACCGGATCGATGCCCGGGTCTGGCCGACGGCCGTGGTCGGCGCGTCCTCGACCCGGGCCCTGGTCTTGCGCCTGCGGCGGAAGCTCGCGGGACTGGAGATCCGCAGCCTGCCCGGCGTCGGATACATGCTGACCGAGAGCATCGGGCCGGACCGCTGAACGGTCCCACCACGGCTCACGCGATTCTCACGCTCCTGTCACCCGCCGATCACCTCGCGTCTCGAAACCTCGCCTATCGTAGCCGCAGCTCACCGGCTGCGCGCCGGTGTTCGCAGCGACGAAGCAGCTTCAATCCGGAGGACGAAATGGACGACAAGAGTTTGTATGCCCGCCTGGGCGGTTACGACGCAATTCGCGCAGTGGTCGAAAATCTGCTCCCGCGACTACAAACCGATCCGCTGCTCGGACGGTTCTGGCAGAACCGCGGCAACGATGGCATCGAGCGCGAGAAGCAATTACTGGTCGACTTTCTCTGTCACAACGCCGGCGGGCCGATGTACTACACCGGTCGTGGCATGAAGCTCTCCCACGTCGGCATGGGCGTCAGTGAGGCAGACTGGTCGGCCTTCATCGGCCACCTCGAGGCAACGCTCGGCCACTTCGGCGTTGCACCGGCCGAACGGCAAGACGTATTGGCTTTCGTCGACGGGACACGGGCCGACATCGTCGAGTGCTGAGCGCGGACGAATCCTTTCCGTGGCGTGCTCGAGTCCGGCTGAAGCCGGCCTATCGGGAAACACGCTTCAGCCGGGTTCGTCGGGCCGGCTTCAGCCGGCCGGCGGCGCCCAGCTTGCGCCTGAATCATAGGCTCCACCAAGATCGCAACACCGCACTAGTGGCCCGCCGGCAGACGATCCAGCTTCGCCAGTTGCGGGAACCAGCGCATCCACAGCGCCACCACCAGCAGCGTACCGAAGCCGCCCAGCAGGATCGCCGGCACGAGGCCGAACCAGGCCGCCGTGAGGCCGGACTCGAACTCGCCGAGCTGGTTCGAGGCGCCGATGAAAATGCCATTGACCGCCCCGACCCGGCCACGCATGCCGTCCGGCGTGGCGAGCTGGATGTAGGCGCCGCGGAACACCATGCTGACCATGTCGGCCGCGCCCAGCACGGCCAGCGTACCGATCGACAGCCACAGCTCGTGCGACAGCGCGAAGACGATCGTGGCCAGGCCGAAAATCGCGACCGAACCGAACATCAGCGCGCCGACGCGCCGTTCCAGCGGATGGCGGGCCAGCCACAGCGAAGTCGCCAGCGCCCCCAGCGCCGGAGCGGAACGCAGCAGGCCGAGGCCCCAGGCGCCGGTGTGCAGGATCTCGCCGGCGACGATCGGCAGCAGCGCGGTGGCGCCGCCCAGCAGCACCGCCATCATGTCGAGCGAGATCGCGCCGAGCACGGCCCGCTCGCGGCGGATGAAGCGCAAGCCGTCGAGGAAATTCTGCCAGCCGCTGCTGCCGGCGGCAGTGCGGGCCTGCTCGCGCACCGGCCGCGCGCCGAGGATCAGCGCCACCGCCAGGCCGAACAGCGCCGTCGCGAGGCCATACACGACGCCGGGACCGAGCGCGTAGATGAAGCCGGCCAGCGCCGGCGCGACGATCGTCGCCACCTGGAACGCGGAGGCGCTCATCGCCACCGCCCGCGGCAGCAACTCGAGCGGCACTAGGCCCGGCAGCAAGGCCTGGGTGGTGGGCGTCTCGAAGCTTCGGCCGGCGCTGTTGGCCACCAGCGCGGCATAGATCAGCGGCAGGCTGGCGATGCCGGACAGCGTCGCGACGGTCAGCACCAGCAGCGTCGCCGTCTGCAGCGACAGCGCCGCGGCCGCCAGCCGGCGGCGATCGAAGCGGTCGGCCCAGTTGCCGGCCAGCGGCATCAGCAACAGCTTGGGCACGAACTGGACCAGGCCGACCACGCCGAGCGCGAACGCGCTGCCGGTGATCTCCCACACCTGCCAGGCGACCGCGACGGTCAGCATCTGGTGGGCGCTGGCGCTGGCGATGCGCGCCACCCAGTAGCGCACGAAGGCGCGCTGCCCGATCAGCCGGCGGCTGCCCGGTGCGCCGGCCGGGACGTCCTCACTCAAGGCGGTTCGCGACCTCGATCAGGTTGCCGTCCGGGTCGCGGAAATAGACCGACAGGATCGGCCCGGCGGCGCCGCTGCGCTGCACCGGCCCCTCCTCCACCTCGACGCCGCGTTCGGCCAGCCGTGCCAGGATGTGCTCCATCGGCCGGCGGGCGATGAAGCACAGGTCGGCGGAACCGGTGGTCGGATGTGCGGCCTTGGGTTCGAATTCGTGTCCCACCTGGTGCAGGTTGATCTTCTGCGCGCCGAAAGCCAGCGCCCGCCGCCCCTCGCCGAAACGCACCGTCTCCATGCCCAGCACCTGCACGTAGAACTCGCAGCTGCGCTCGATGTCCGCGACCGTCAGCACCAGGTGGTCGAGCCCTTCGATGTCCATTTCCGTAATCCCCCCCGCCGCCTGGCTCAGACCAGGCTGGCCGTCGCTTCCATCACCAGCCGGCCCTCGTCGTCGCGCGCCCATCGCCTGACCGCGCCGCCTTCCGGGTCCCGTTCGCCATGCACGCCGAGCGGCCTTCCATCGAACGCGGGCCGCCGGGCCCGGTAGCTGAACGCCTGGATCGATGGGAGGCCCTCAGGATATAACGTGCGCGCCGCGACGTCGTCGACGGGCGGCAGCCTTTCCGGCCGAGGCCGGGTGCTTTGGCCGGGAAGGCTTTCGGCGGCGGCCCGGGCCGGGTCATTTCGACGGCCTCGAGAACGCCCGCCCCCTGACCCGGTGCAGCGCCTCGTCGCGCTCCTGTTCGGCCAGCTGGTCGTCGATGGACTTGATCTCGACCTGGGTTTCCGGCACCACGATGTCGCGCAGCGCCGAGGCGCGGCGGACCGTGCGCCGGTACTCGTGCGCCAGCCGGGCGAGGTTGCCGTCGCACGCCGCCAGCGCCGCCGCCGCCCCGGCCAGCGCCAGGTAGGCGGCGCGGCAGGCATCGGCGGCGGCGGACCGGAACGGCGGCGGCAGCGCCGCGTCCGGCACGACCAGTTCCAGCCGGTGCAGTTCGACGCCGATCAGCGAGCGCCGGCCGTGGACCAGCTTCAACTGCTCGCGGGAATACGACGGGAAGACGGACAGTTCGAGCGTTCCATGCACCGCCAGCGCGTCGCGCACGGCTGCCCGGGCCTGCTGGCGGCGAAGCCGCAGGTCTTCGAACAGGCGCGCGTGCTGCTCCAACTCACGCAGCATCTCGGCCGCCAGCAGCAGGCATTTCTCGTCCAGGAAGCGATAGCCCTCCTGCATCGCGCGCAGCTCCTCCCTCAGCGCGAGCAGCTCGCTGCGGCTGGCGGAGGCGCCGCTCATCAGTCCGCACCTCCTCGGTGCGGTGCGATGCAGCGCGCGATCTGCTCGTCCGACAGCCGCGTCAGTTCGCCGCCCGGCAGGCCGGCCAGCAGCGCCCACGCACGGCGCATGCTCTGCTCGAGCGTGCGCGGCTGCCGCTGGGCGATCAGTTCGGTTTCGAAACGCTTGCCGAAGCGGATGTAGCGCCGATCCGCCTCGGACAGGCCGTCCTCGCCGACCACCCGTGCCAGCAGGCGGGCCTGGGCCGCCCGCGCGTAGGCCGCGTAGAGCTGGCTTGCCAGCGCCGGGTGGTCGGGATCGGTGAAGCCCTCGCCGGTGCCGTCCTTCATCAGCCGCGACAGGCTGGGCAGCACGTCCACCGGCGGCCACACACCGGCACGGTCCAGGCTGCGGGAGAGCACGATCTGGCCCTCGGTGATGTAGCCCGACAGGTCCGGCACCGGATGGCCGATGTCGTCCGAGGGCATGGTCAGGATCGGCAACTGGGTCAGCGTGCCGGGCCGGCCGCGGATGCAGCCGGCGCGCTCGTAGATGCTCGCCAGGTCCGAGTAGAGGTAGCCCGGAAATCCCTTGCGCGCAGGCACCTCGCCGCGCGCGCCGGCCACTTCGCGCAGCGCCTCGCAGTAGGCGGTCATGTCGCTCATGATCACCAGCACGTGGCGCCCCTCGACGAAGGCCAGGTATTCGGCCGCGGTCAGCGCGAAGCGCGGCGTCAGCAGCCGCTGCGTGCTGGCGTCGCCGGCCAGGTTCAGGAACAGCACCGCCCGCTCCAGCGCGCCGCTGTCCTGCAGGCTGGTGCGGAAGTACTCGGCGGTGTCGTGGGCGATGCCGATGCCGGCGAAGACGATCGCGAATTCGTCCCGGCCGGCGCCGCGCAGCCGGGCATGGGCCGCGATCGCCACCGCGATGCGGTCGTGCGGCAGCCCGCCGGCCGAGAACAGCGGCAGCTTCTGCCCGCGCACCAGGCTGTTCATCAGGTCGATCGCCGTGACGCCGGTCTCGATGAAGTCCTGCGGCGTGTCGCGCGCCACCGGGTTCAGCGGCAGGCCGTCGATGCGCAGGCGACGCGACACCGGCAGCGGCGGCCCGCCGTCGAGCGGTCGCCCGACGCCGTCCAGCACGCGGCCGAGCAGGCCGGGGCCGAGGCCGAAGTGCAGCGCCTCGCCCGGGAAGCGGACCGCCGTGCGCGGCAGATCGAGCCCGGCCGCGCCTTCGAGCAGCTCCACGACGAGGTGCTCGCGGTCCACCGCAGCGACCCGGCCGAGCCGGACCATGCCGTCGTGGCCGACTACCTCGACCGCTTCGTTGAACCCCACCTCCAGCTGCCGGCGCAGGAACAACAGCGGGCCCTCGAGACGGCGCGCGCCGCCTTCGAGCTCAAGCAGGGGGCGCATCGGACACATCGGCCCGCCCCTCCTCGCCCGGCTCCGCCTGCGCCTGCGCCTGCAGCGCCCCGAAGCAGCGCCGCATCTCGCTCTCCAGATCCGCGAACGCCTGCCGCTCGCCCTCGGCGATCTCTTCCCCCACCCGCTGCAACCGGCGCAGCAGGGGCAGATCGGCGATCGCCTCGGGACGGACGCCGCCTGCCAGCGCATCCTGCGCGAGATCGAGGAACAGGCCCAGGGTCCGCAGCATCTGTGCCTGCCGCTCGGCACCGCACATGCGGTCGATGGGCGAGAACGCGGACTGGCGCAAGAAGCCCTCGCCGACCACCTCGGCGCACAGCAGCGTCAGCCGCTGCGGCGCCTGCAGCGCGTCCTTGCCGACGATGCGGGCCATCCGCTCCAGCCGGGCCTGTTCGTCGAGCAGCGTCAGCACGCGGCGGCGCAGCTGCGTCCAGTCGCCGCCCTCGCCCGGCAGCGCGGCAAAGACGTCGCGCCACCATTCGGTCACCGCGCCCGCGTCTTCCGAGTAGGACTTCAGCGGGTCGATCGCCGGGTAGAAGCGGGCCTGGGCCCGCTTCGCATCTAGCGCCCAGAAGCTGCGCACGTAGCGCGTGGTGTGGCTGGTGACCGGTTCGGAGAAATCCCCCGCCTGCGGGCTGACCGAGCCGAGCAGCGTGACCGAGCCCTCCCCGCCCGCCAACGTCGTCACCCGCGCCGCGCGCTCGTAAAACTCCGCCAGCCGGCTGCCCAGATAGGCGGGGTAGCCGCCCTCGCCGGGCATCTCGCCGAGACGGCCCGAGACCTCGCGCAGCGCCTCGGCCCAGCGGCTGGTGGAGTCCGCCAGCAGCGCCACGTGTAGGCCCTGGTCGCGGAAGTACTCGGCGATCGTCACGCCGCAATAGATGCTGGCCTCGCGCGCCGCGACCGGCATGTTGGAGGTGTTGGCCACCAGCACGGTGCGCTCCGCCAGCGGGCGGCCGCTGCGCGGATCCGTCAGCGCGCACAGTTCCTCCAGCGTGCCGGCGATCTCGTTGCCCCGCTCGCCGCAGCCGACATAGACGATGATGTCGGCATTGCACGACTTGGCCAACGCCTCCAGCAGCACCGTCTTGCCGGTGCCGAAACCGCCCGGGATGGCCGCCTTGCCGCCGAGCGCGAGCGGGAACAGCGTGTCGAGCACGCGCTGACCGGTCAGCAGCGGGGCCTCGGTCGGCAGCCGGCAGCGCACCGGACGCGCTCGCCTGACCGGCCATTCGTGCCCCATCGACAAAGCCTGTTCCACCCCCGCGGCGTCGCGCAGCCGGCACAGCGGCTCGTCCTCGCGATACTCCCCGGCGGCGGCGAGGTGGACCACCTCGCCGGCCGAATCCGGCGGCACCAGGCAATGGAGCTGCAGCGCGCCGACCGTGACGCGACCGAACGGCCGGCCGGCCTCGAGCCGCGCGCCGGCCGCCACCAGCGGCTCGAAGCGGTAGCTGCGCGGTGGGCGCCTGCGCTCGCCCGGCGCGATGAACGGGCTGTCGAGCTGGTCGAGGGGCCGCAGCAGGCCGTCGTAGATGCCGCCCAGCAGCGACGGTCCGAGCCACACCATCAGCGGCCGGCCCAAGCCCTCGACCGCGTCCCCCGGCTTGAGCCCGGTGGTGTCCTCGTAGAGCTGGGCGACCAGTTCGTCCCCCTCGAGCCGCACCACTTCGCCGAGCAGGCCCGAGCGCCCGACCCGCAAGGCCTCGCCCATCGCGAACGGCCCTTCGCAGCGGGCGCGCAGCACCGGTCCGGCAATCGATTCGGCAAGCGCGCGGCTCATGCCGAAGCCCACAACTGCAGCAGGCGGCCGAGGATCGCCGGGCGGTCGGCCGTCAGCCCGCCGACGGTGGCATCGAGGCGGGCCGGGCCGGCGCGGATCTCGATGCCGGCAGCGATATCCGCCACCGCCTCGCAGCGCAGCCCAGTGATGCCGCGCTGCGCCAGATCGGCCCGCATCGATTCGCACTCCTGTCGCGACAGATCCGACGGATGACGGAGCAGCCAGTCCCGCGCCGGCAAGCTCGCCAGCGCCACCGCGATCGCCTCCGCGATCCAGCGTCGGCGCGATTGCGGCTGCCGCCAGCGCGCCAGCAGCGCGGCCTGCAGCAGCGGCCAGGCCTCGTCGGCAATCATCGCGGCGCGGCGCAGCTGGCGCGCGTGCTCGGCCGTCGCAACGCGGGCCCGCGCCCGCGCCAGCCGCGCCTCGCGCTCCGTCCGCTGCCGCGCCAGCGCCTCGCGCTGCTCGCGCCGCAAGGCGTGGGCCCCGCGCGCGAAGTCCGCCCTTGCCGCGGCCTCGGCCGGCGCCAGCGCGGCGCGGCAGCGGTGCTCGCGGTCCTCGCCGACCAGCGCCAGCAGCTCGGCCAGCGCCTTCGCGATCGGTGCGCCACCGCTCATGGCCCAAGCCCCAGCAGGCGGCGCACCGCCGCCGCCGGATCGGCCACCGGCGCCGCGGCGGCGGCATCCGGCAACACCACCAGCGGCGGCCGCGCTTCGATCCGCGCCGCGCGCAGCCGGTCCTGCGGCAGCGCCGCGGCCACGGCGGCATCGAGGATCAGCAGCGCCGCTTCGCGCCGCACCGCCTCGAAGGCCGCCGCCGCGTCCTCGCCCGCGCAACGCGTCTCGACGCCGGCCATGCGGAAGCCGGCCGCATCAGCCTCGTTGCCGAGGAAGACGATCGGTTTCATGCCAGCCGGTTGAGGATCAGGATCGAGACGATCAGCCCGTAGATCGCGATGCCCTCGGCCAGGCCGACGAAGATCAGCAGGCGGCCGAACAGCTCCGGCCGCTCGGCCAGCGTGGCGACCGCCGCCGCGCCGAGCTTGCCGACCGCCAGCCCGGCGCCGAGCGCGGACAGGCCGGTGGCGAGCGCGGCCCCGACCAGTCCCCAGGCCAGCGCCTCGCTGTCCGGCCCGCCGGCGCCGCCGGCCGGCGCCGCACTGGCGGCGGGCAGCAGCCAGGCCGTCAAGCCGGCGGCCAGCAGCGCCGCGACGGCGGACAGCACGGCAACCAGAATCAGGATTTTCGGCTCACGCTTCATGGTGGTTCTCCCGCAGGTAGCCCGACGGCGGCGAGGCGGGCCGGAAGGCGCGGCCGCTGGCGAGGAAGAAACGGGTGAAGAACTCGAACAGCAGCAGGCGCGTGGTCTGGACCGACACCACCAGCAGTTCGAGCGCGACGATCATAAGGTTGCCGAGCACGATCACGATGAGCGCGGCTATCCCTTCGCCGGCAGCCTCTGCCAGCAGCAGCATGGCCGACGACAAGCCGGCATGGGCGATCGCGAAGGCGCCGACGCGGACGAAGGAAATCGTGTTGATCACCAGCTGGAAGACCCGCTCGAGGCTGCCGCCGATGCGGCGCAGCACCGCACCGATGCCGTCGGCCGAGCGCAAGGCCAGCAAAACGACGAGCGCCGCTGCCACGAGCAGCGCCACGACCGCCTCGACGGCCGGCAGCAGACAGGCGAGGCCGGCCAGATAGAGCACCAGCGCCGGCGCATCGTCGTTGAGCCAGGCCGACAGGTCGCCGCGCCAGCGCGCCTCGAAACCGGCCAGCACGAGGCCGGCGCAGAGCAGCGCGGCGCCGAGCCCGAGCGGCACCAGCAGCACCGGCATCGGATGCGCGAGCGGCTCCAGCCACAGCGCGGGGACGACGTGATGCAGGCTGAACACGCTGCCGAACACCCAGCCGAAGAATGCCGCGCTGAGCCCGGCCGGCACCAGCAGGTTGGCGAGCGTCCAGCGGCGCCCCAGCACCAGGCCGAGGATGGCGATCAGCAGGCCCTGGCCCAGGTCGCCGAACATGTAGCCGAACAACAACGGGAACACCAGCGCCACCAGCGCGCTCGGATCCGCCGCATCGTGGGCCGGCATTCCGAGCAGCCCGCAGAAGGCCTCGTAGGGCCGCGCCCACCAGGGGTTGCGCAATACCAGCGGCACCTGCACGTCGCGCGGCGGTGCGCAGAAGCGCAACAGCGTCGGCGCCTCTTCCGCCGCCAGCCGGCGCCGCAGCGTTTCGGGCTCGCAGGTCCAGCCGGTCAGGCGGCACAGCGCCCGCCGCTCTTCGACCGCGCGCGCGTTGTCGACGCACCAGCAGACGCGGCGCGCGGACGACACCGCTTCGGCCAGGCCGTGCTCGACGGCCAGCGCCTCGAGGCGGGCGCGGCCGGCGCGGACCGCCTCGGCGCAGGCAAGGCGCCTGCTCGCGAGCCGCGCCCCGGCATCGGCTGCGGCGATGTCCTCGGGCACCGCCAGCGCCTGCCCGCCCAGGCCGCGAATGCGCTCGGCGAGCTCCGCCAGCGCGGCGGCCAGCCCGATCGCCAGCAGCAGCGGACGACCGCTGCCCGCCAGCGGCTTCAGCAGCACGGCACCGGGCGGGCGCAGCTCGTCGGCCCGCGGGCAGTGGTAGAGCGCGGCCGCCACGCGGCCGCCGGCCAGCGCGCGCCGCTCCGATTCGTCGAGCGCGGACGCTTCGAGCAGCGGCAGCCAGCTTTCGAGCAGAACCTCGTCCGCCTGCGCGGCTTCGATCGATTTCAGCACCGGCCTCGCCGCGCGCACCCAGGCCTCGATCCGCTCCAGCGCGAGCGGCAGCATCTCGTTCGGAAAGGCCCGCAGCGGTTTGCAAGCGAGCGCCTGCCAGAGGTGGCCGAGTTCGCGCTCCAGATCGCGAAAACGCTGGATCAGCGGTCCGCAGGCGGCATGCATCGCGCCCTCTCCACCGCCCGCCGGCGACTCGAACTCGGCCAGGCCGGCGGCCGCGATCGCCTCCGCGATGCCGAGCGCGTCCTCCCTCGGCAGCAGGATCTCGAACCACAGCGCGGGCTGGGGGCGCATCATGGCGACGGCTCCAGCGCCAGCGAGCGCAGCACCAGCGCGGCCTGCAGACGGCGCAGGTCGAGCGCCAGCAGGCACAGGTACGGGAAGGCCGCGCCCGGCTGGCCGGACAGGCGCCGGAACCACTGCAGCGACAGTTGCTCGACCGGCCGGCTGCGGGCCGGCAGCCCCCCCGCCGGGCACGTCAGCGCGGCGTTCAGGCAGACCGCCAGCCGGAGCGCGTAGCGGGAGAGCGAATCCACCTCGTCGCCGCCGGCTGGCCAGCAGGCCCGCCAGTGCGCCTCCCAGCCGCGCAGGCTGGCGAGCGCCGCACCCGCGTCGCGGCCGGCGCCGCCGGCAAGGGCCGGATCCTCGTCCATCCAGGCGTGGGCGGGCCGGCCCGAGGCGAGCCATGACCACGCCGGCAGGTCGATCAAGGACCCGGTTGCAGCTACCGCGGCTCGCCATTGCGCCGGCATCCAGCGCGCAGTCAGCTTCACCTCGCGGCGCCAGTTCGCCCGCATGGCCAGTTCGATGGCGCGCAGCGTGCAGCCCTCGTTCACCGCCTCCAGCCAGGACGCCAGCCCGGCGTCCCGCGCCGCCGCGAGCACACCGGCCAGCGAGTGCCGGCCCGACAGCTGCCGCCACAACGCGTCGCCGGGCCGACGGCCCAGATGGGCCTGCATCCTCGCCTGGGCGTATTCCATCGCGCTGCGCGCCGGCATCAGCCGGCGTCGCCTCCGCACAACTCGGCGGCCAGCTGCGCCACCGCCCTCGCCAGCCGGCTGCGGTCTTCCGCGTCCAGCTCGACGGACAGCTCGGCCGCGGCACGTGCCTGCTCGAGGCGGCGGAGTTCGTCGGCCTCGGCAGCCGCATCGGACTCGATCCGGCGCGCGCGGCGCGCCGCCGCCCGCGCCGCCAGCCCGTGCAGTGCCTGCGCCACCTCGTCGTGCAGCGCGTCGGCGCGCACCTGGCACGCGCGCACCGCCAGTTCGGCCTCTTCCTCGGCCACCAGCACGCGGGCAAACGCGGCCTCGACATCCTCGCCGGCGCCTGCCGCCGGCCCCCTCGCCCGGCGAGATCCCATGGCAGTCCCTCCGCAAGCTCGTTCCGACGCACGTCCGGCCGCCGACTCGAAGCGCGGCGCCGCGACG
>JBNLET010000266.1:0-9384 GCA_050305135.1 Rhodocyclaceae bacterium
CTGGTGGCCGACTACTACGTCAGCCAGGGCAAGGCCGGCGCCGAGAAGTGGCGCGAGGGCGACAAGCGCACGCCGATCGGCGTCTATTTCGTCACGTCGTCGATCCCGGCCAGCGAGTTGCCGGCGTTCTACGGCAGCGGCGCCTTCCCGATCAACTATCCGAACGAGTGGGACCGGCGGCTCGGCCGCGACGGCAACGGCATCTGGCTGCACGGTTCGCCGCCCGACACCTACGCCCGGCCGCCGCTCGCCTCGGACGGCTGCGTGGTGCTGGCGAACCAGGACCTCGACGCCCTGTCCGGCTACGTCGAGCCGGGCCAGACGCCGGTAGTGATCGGCCAGGGCATCGAATGGCTGCCGCGCGCGGCCTGGAAACGCGAGCGCGAAGCGATGACACGGCGCCTGGAAGCCTGGCGGCGGGATTGGGAGAGCCGCGACTCCGAGCGCTACCTCGCCCACTATGCCGGCGACTTCCACAGCGACGCGCTGGATCTGGCCGGCTGGCAAAGCCAGCGCCGGCGCATCAATGCCAGCAAGCACTGGGTCCGCGTGAACCTGTCCGACGTTTCGATGTTCCGCAGCCCGGGACGCGAGGATCTGGTCGTCGTCAGCTTCGAGCAGCACTATCGCAGCAACGACCTGAACAGCGACCTGAAGAAGCGCCAGTACTGGATCAAGCGGGACGGGCACTGGCTGATCGCCTACGAAGGGCCGGCCTGAAGGCTTCAACACGAGGAGGAATCAACAGCATGTCCAGACTTCTTGCCGCGCTCGCCGCGGCCTGCCTGGCCGTATCCGCATGGGCCGCGAATCCGGTCGTCGAGCTGAACACCAGCGCCGGCACGATCAAGCTCGAGCTGTACCCCGAAAAGGCGCCGGAAAGCGTCGACAACTTCCTCGGCTACGTGCGCGCCGGCCACTATGACGGCACGATCTTTCATCGCGTCATCGATCACTTCATGATCCAGGGCGGCGGCTTCGACAAGGACATGAAACAGAAGGAGGTCGGCGCACCGATCCGCAACGAGGCCAAGAACGGGCTGAAGAACAAGGCCGGCGCGATCGCAATGGCCCGCACCAGCAATCCGCACTCGGCCACCGCCCAGTTCTTCATCAACCTGGTGGACAACGCCTCGCTCGACTACCCGTCGCCGGACGGCTGGGGCTATGCGGTGTTCGGCCAGGTCACCGAGGGCATGGAAGTGGTGCGCGGCATCGGCAAGGTACGCACGACGACGGTAGGCTATTATCGGGACGTGCCCGCCGAGCCGATCGTGATCGAATCGGCCCATGTCGTCGAGGACACCCCCGCCCATTGAACGAAAGCCCCGGAGAACCCATGGCAGTCAAGTTGCACACCAACCACGGCCCGATCACGATCGAGCTGGACGCGGAACGCGCACCGGAATCGGTCCGCAATTTCATCTCCTACGTGGAGGCCGGCCACTACGACAACACGATCTTCCATCGCGTGATTCGCGGCTTCATGATCCAGGGCGGCGGTTTCGAGCCCGGCATGCAGCAGAAGCCGACCGGCGAGCCGATCCAGAACGAGGCTGCCAACGGGCTCAAGAACGAGCGCGGTTCGATCGCGATGGCGCGTACCAATGCGCCGCATTCGGCCACCGCCCAGTTCTTCATCAACGTCGCCGACAACGGCTTCCTGGACCACCCCGGCCAGGACGGCTGGGGTTACGCGGTGTTCGGCAAGGTCACCGAAGGCATGGAGGTCATCGACAAGATCGAGGCCAGCAAGACCGGCAACAAGGGCTTCCACGCCGACGTGCCGCTCGAGGACGTGCTGATCGAGAAGGCCGAAGTCGTCTGATGCAGGTTCTGACGGTCGGGGAGGAGGAACGGTTGTTCTTCGTCTCCGACCTGCACCTGTGCGAATCGCGCCCGCACACCACGCGGGCCTTCCTGGATTTTCTCGAGGCGATCGCGCCGCAGGCGGATCGCCTGTTCATCCTCGGCGACCTGTTCGAATACTGGATCGGCGACGACGACGATCGACCGCTGGCACGGACCATCGCCGCGGCGCTGGCGAACCTGCCGGCCGACACCCGCTTCATGGCCGGCAACCGCGACTTCCTGCTCGGCGAGGACTACGCGACGCTGGCCGGCATGCGGCTGCTGGCCGAACCGGCCGTGCTCTCGGTCGGCGGCCGGCGGCTGCTGCTGCTGCATGGCGACACGCTGTGCACCGACGACCTCGCCTACCAGGCCTTCCGCCGGCAGGTGCGCGACCCGGCCTGGCAGCGCGCCTTCCTGCGCCAGCCGCTCGGCGAGCGGCGGGCGTTCGCGGCGCGCGCCCGCGCGCAGAGCCGCCAGGCCACCGCGGCCAAGCAGGAGGCGATCATGGACGTCAACCCGGGCGCCGTCGAAGCCGCGTTCTCGGATGCGCAAGCCGACGTGCTGATCCACGGCCACACCCATCGCCCGGCCAGCCACGCCCACCGGATCGGCGGGCACGAGCGGCGCCGTCACGTGTTGGCGGACTGGGACGGGCACGCCCGCTACCTGGACTGGCGGCACGGCCAGGCGACGGCGCGGGCAGCGGCCGCGCCGGACGCCTGAGCGGACGCCGTCAGACCAGGGCCAGCCCGCGGCTCAGATCGGCTTTCAGGTCCTCGACCGATTCCAGTCCCACCGCCACCCGCAGCAGGCCTTCGCGAATGCCGGCCGCTTCGCGCGCCTCGGCGCTGATGCGGCCGTGGGTGGTGGACGCCGGATGGGTGATGGTGGTCTTGGTATCGCCCAGGTTGCCGGTGATCGACAGCAGGCGGCAGTTGTCCACCACCCGCCAGGCCTCGGCCCGCTCGCCGCGCACCTGGAAGCTGACGATCGCCCCACCGCTCTTCTGCTGGCGCATCGCCAGCGCATGCTGCGGGTGAGACGGCAGGCCCGGATAGAAGACCCGCTCGACCTTGGCGTGCGACTCCAGCCAGCGCGCCAGTTCGGCGGCGGCCGCCGACTGCGCGTCCATCCGGATGCGCAGCGTCTCCAGCCCCTTCAGGATCACCCAGGCGTTGAACGGCGACAGGCTCGGTCCGGCCGTGCGCAGGAAGCGGAACACCTCGTCCATCAAGTCCTTCGCGCCGACCACGGCGCCACCGATGATGCGGCCCTGGCCGTCCAGGTACTTGGTCGCCGAATGCACCACCAGATCGGCACCGAGCGCCAGCGGACGCTGCAGCGCCGGCGTGCAGAAGCAGTTGTCCACCACCAGCTTGACGCCGCGCCGGCGCGCGATCGCGGCCAGCGCCTCGATGTCCACCAGTTCGGTGAGCGGATTCGACGGCGTCTCGACGAAGATCATCCGCGTCTCGGGCCGGATCGCGGCCTCGTAGGCGGCCAGTTCGGTGGCCGGCACGAAGTCGGTGGCGATGCCGAAACGCGACAGGATGTTCGTGAACAACTGCTGGGTCGCACCGAACAGCCCGCGCGAGGCCACCACGTGCTCGCCGGCGTTCATCAAGGCCATCACGGTCGCCATGATCGCCGACATGCCCGAGGCCGTCGCGACGCAGGCTTCGCCGCCCTCCAGCGCGGCCAGCCGCTGCTGCATCGCCGTGACGGTGGGATTCGTGAAGCGCGAATAGACGTTGCCCTCTTCCTCGCCGGAAAAGCGCGCCGCCGCCTGGGCGGCGGATTCGAACACGAAGCTCGAGGTCAGATACAGCGCCTCGCTGTGTTCGTTGAACTGGCTGCGCGCGGTGCCTGCGCGTACCGCCAGCGTATCCTGATCGTAATCCTGCATGTCGATAACTCCGGCCGCTCGGCCGTTCAGTGCTCCTGTCCGCTCGATACCAGGTTCAGGTCGAGCTGCCCGCCGCCTTCGCCATCGTGGTCGTCTTGCACCTCTACCGGTTCGCCGCGCTTGTTGGCGACGCCCGACAGGTATTCGGCGGTGATGTCGCCGGTCACGTAGCAACCGTCGAAACAGGAGGTCTCGAAGAAATTGATGGTCGGATTGACCGACCGCACCGCGGCCTTCAGATCATCGAGGTCCTGGTAGATCAGCCCGTCGGCCCCGACCACGTCGTTGATCTCCTCGTCGCTGCGGTTGGCGCCGATCAGCTCGTCCTGGCTCGGCATGTCGATGCCGTAAACGTTGGCGTAGCGTACCGGCGGCGCGGCCGAGGCCAGATAGACCTTCTTCGCGCCGGCCTCCCGCGCCATGCTGACGATCTCCTTGCTGGTCGTGCCGCGCACGATCGAATCGTCCACCAGCAGCACGGTCTTGCCGCGGAATTCCTGGTGGATCGCGTTCAGCTTCTGGCGCACCGACTTACGCCTGACCGCCTGGCCGGGCATGATGAAGGTGCGGCCGATGTAGCGATTCTTGACGAAGCCCTCCGAGTACGGCACGCCGAGGCAGTGGGCCATCTGCATCGCCGCCGGGCGGCTCGAATCCGGAATCGGGATCACCACGTCCGGGTGAACGCTCGGCAGCATGCGGCGGAACTTGGCCGCCAGGTATTCGCCCATCTTGACGCGCGAGTCGTACACCGAGATGCCGTCGATCAGCGAGTCGGGCCGCGCCAGGTAGACGTACTCGAACATGCACGGCGCCTGCATCGTCTGTTCAGCACATTGCCGACTGGCGAAGTTGCCGCGCGTGTCGATCAGTACCGCCTCGCCGGGTGCCACGTCGCGCACCAGGTCGAAGCCGAGCACGTCGATCGCGACGCTCTCGGAGGCCACCATCCATTCGGTGCCGCCCATCGCGGCGTTCTTGCCGATCACCAGCGGCCGGATACCGTACGGATCGCGGAAGGCCAGCAGGCCGTAGCCGGCGATCATCACGACGGCCGCGTAGGCACCGCGGCAGCGCCGGTGCACGCCGGCCACCGCACGGAAGATCGCGTCCTCGTCGAGCAGGTACTGGTCGGAGGCTTCCTGCAGTTCGTGCGCCAACACGTTCAGCAACACTTCGGAGTCCGAGTTGGTGTTGATGTGGCGCAGATCGGACAGGAACATCTCGCGCTTGAGCGCTTCCGAATTGGTCAGATTGCCGTTGTGGGCCAGCATCAGGCCGAACGGCGAATTGACGTAGAACGGCTGCGCCTCGGACGGGTTGTAGGCCGAACCGGCGGTCGGATAACGCACGTGGCCGATGCCCCAGTTGCCGGACAGGTTGCGCATGTTGCGCGTGCGGAACACGTCGCGCACCAGGCCCGGCCCCTTGTGCATGTTGAAGCGAGCACCCTCCGCGGTGGCGATGCCCGCCGCGTCCTGGCCGCGATGCTGGAGCACCAGCAGTCCGTCGTAGAGCAACTGGTTGACCGGCGTGGTCGCTACGACCCCGAGTATCCCGCACATGACATCCACCTAATCGAATCGAACTCGTTTTGCCACCGCTTCCGGCATCCACGGACGCGCCGCCAGCACGGCAGCCTCGAGCGGCGGCGTAAATGCCGCCTCACGCCACCAAGCGGCCTGCGATACACCCGTCAGGCCGCCGAACAGCACGACCAGCATCGCGATCACCAGACCCTTCAGCACGCCGAAGCCGGCACCCAGCACGCGGTCGGCTGCGCGCAGCCCGACCGCCTTCAGCAATTCCCGCATGACCCAACGGACCACGCCGCCGGCCGCCAGTGTGCCGACCAGTATCGCGACGAAGGCGATGCCCTGCTTCAGCCAGGGCTCGTCCACGAACACCATGGCCTGCGCCAGGCGGGCGGAAAACAGCCATGCCAGCACCACCGCCAGCACCCACGCCACCAGCGCCAGCACCTCCGACACCAGCCCGCGCCAGAATCCCAGCACGGCGCACAGCAGCAGCAGACCCAGCACCACGATGTCGAAAGGCGTCACTTCGTCACTTCAGCGTCATCACGCTGCCGCCCAGTCCCATCTTCCTCACCCGCGCCAGCACCGACTCGGCATCGGCCCGGTCCGCAAACGGGCCGATCCGCACCCGGGTCTTGTCGCCGACGCGCTCGGTGAAGGCCGCGAAGCCGTCGGCCTTCAGCCGGCCCTCGAGGCCGACCGCATTGCCGCGGTCGCGGTAGGCACCGATCTGTACCACGTACTCGGTCGTGGCCCTGGCCGCATCCGGTGCCTTGCCGGCCAGGATTGCCGCGGCCCGCGCCGCCTCGTCCATTTTAGCCGGCGCCTTGGCGTGCTCGTCCTTCGCGGCCGGCACGGCCGCCGCCGGTCCGGCCGACGATGCCGCCGCGCTTTTCGGTTCGAGCCGCGGCGGCGGGGCAACCCCTTGCGCTTCGCGCTGCGGCTCGGCCGGCGCAGGCCCGTCTTCGGACAGCGGCGGCGGCGCCGGCAGCGCACGCGGCACGATCTGGCTGGCGATCGCGTTGTCACCGGTTTGCGCCGGGATGCGAACCTGGATGTCCTGCTCGAGCGGGCGCGGTTCGCCGTCCATCACCATCGGCAGCACGATGATCGCCAGCAAGGCCAGCGCGGCCGCGCCAACCAGTCGCCGGCGGGCGCGCTTCTTGATCTCGATCTGCTTCTCGTCGTCCGCCATGCCAGTCTGTTCAGCGCCGGGCCCGCGCGACCGGCAGCACTGCAGCGACGGTCAGGAACGAGCCGAAGGCGACAATTCTATCACCCTCGCCGGCCGCTTCGCGGGCTGCCAGAAAGGCCTGATCGGGCTGCTCGAAGACCGCCACGTCGGCACTTCCGAGCGCGGCACGGACGCGGGCGGCCAATTGTTGCGCCGGCACGCCGCGGACACCGGGCAGGCCGGCCACCATCCAATGGTCCACGCGCCCCTTGAGGCGTTCGACCGCGCCCTCGACGTCCTTGTCGGACAGCATCGAAAAGACCGCCCAGGTCTCCGGGAAGTAGCCCATGTTGGACAGGTTGTCGGCCAGCACGCCGGCAGCCTGGACGTTGTGCGCGACGTCCAGCACGATCGTCGGCTTGCCCGGCAGGATCTGGAAGCGGCCAGGCAGTTCCACCAGCATCAGGCCCTGGCGGATCGCCTGCATCGAGACCGGCAAACGCTCCCTGACCGCATCCAGTGCGGCCAGCATCGCGGCGGCGTTCAACAACTGGTTCGCGCCGCGCAATGCCGGGAAGGCCAGGCCGCCGCGTTTCAGCGCGCCGCCGCGGGCCCAGAACATCCACTGCTGGCGGTCGCCGGCGAAACCGAAATCCCTGCCGCTCAACTGCAGCTCGGCGCCGATCTCGCTCGCGTGCGCCAGCAGCGAGGCCGGCGGCTGCGGATCGGCGCAGATCGCCGGCCGCCCCGAACGGAAGATGCCGGCCTTCTCGAAGCCGATCGACTCGCGGTCCTCGCCGAGGAAGTCCATGTGATCGAGTGCGATGCTGGTGACGATCGAACAGTCGGCATCGACGATGTTGACCGCGTCCAGCCGGCCGCCGAGACCCACCTCGAGCACCACCACGTCCGGCGCCGCCTCGGCAAACAGCGCCAGCGCGGCCAGCGTGCCGTGCTCGAAATAGGTCAGCGGCGTGTCGCCGCGGGCCGCCTCGACCCGGCCCATGGCCTCCACCAGTGCCGCGTCGTCCACTTCTTGCCCGTCGAGCCGGACGCGCTCGTTGTAGCGCAGCAGATGCGGCGAGGTATACAGGCCGACACGGTAGCCGGCGGCCAGCAGGATCGCCTCCAGCATCGCGCAGGTCGAGCCCTTGCCATTGGTGCCGCCGACCACGATCACCGGGCAGCGCGGCTGCAGGTCGATGCGACCGGCGACTTCGCTGACGCGCTCCAGCCCCAGCCTGACGGCCTGGCCGTGGCGGGCCTCGAGCAGGGCCAGCCAGCCCTCCAGCGTTGCGGGAAACTGCATCAAGCGCGCGGCATCGTCAGGCGCCGACGGCAGGCTGCCGTGTCAGCAGCGTGATCAGCGCGACCAGCCGCTCGGCGAGCTCGCGGCGATCGACGATCATGTCGACGGCACCCTTCTCGAGCAGGAATTCGGAGCGCTGGAAGCCCTCCGGCAGCGTCTCGCGCACGGTCTGCTCGATCACCCGCGGGCCGGCAAAGCCGACCAGCGCACCCGGCTCGGCCAGCACCACATCGCCCATGAAGGCGAAGCTGGCCGATACGCCGCCCATCGTCGGGTCGGTCAGCACCGTGATGAACGGCAGCCTGCGACTCGCCAGCCGCGTGATCGACGCGGTGGTCTTGGCCATCTGCATCAGCGACAGCAGGCCTTCCTGCATGCGGGCACCGCCGGTGGCGGTGAAGCAGATGAAAGGCACGTTCTGCTCCAGCGCCGCCTCGACGCCGCGCACGAAGCGCTCGCCGACTACCGAACCCATCGAGCCGCCGAGGAAATCGAACTCGAAGCAGGCCACCACCACCGGCACCGAGCGGATCGAGCCCATCATCACGACCATCGCGTCGGCCTCGCCGGTCTCGGTGGCGGCCGCCGACAGGCGGTCAGAGTACTTGCGCGAGTCCTTGAACTTGAGCGAGTCCACCGGCAGCACGCCGTCACCGATCTCGCGCCGGCCCTCTTCGTCCAACAGGGCCTCGAGCCGCACCCGCGCCCGGATGCGCTGGTGATGCCCGCATTTCGGGCAGACCGAGCAATTGGCTTCCAGGTCGGAGCGGTACAGCACCGCTTCGCAGGCCGGGCACTTGCTCCACAGGCCCTCGGGAATCGATTTCTTGTTCGGTGCCTCGCGCTTGATCTTCGGCGGAAGCAGCTTCTTCAGCCAGCTCATGCGGCCTCCCGCGGAATCGAGTCGAGGGCGAGACGGATTTCGTGGATCAGTGCGCGCACCCTCTCCGGCGCCTGCTGCTCGCCGGCCGTCTCGATTTCCTCGATGATGCGGCTACCGATCACGACCGCGTCGGCCATCTCGCCGATGCGTTTCGCCGAGGCCGCGTCACGGATGCCGAAACCGACGCCGACCGGCATGCCGACCGCCTCGCGCAGCGCCGGGATGCGCGCCGCCACCTCGCCGTGATCCAGGTGGCCGGCACCGGTCACGCCGGTCAGCGAGACGTAGTAGATATAGCCGCTGCCGAAGCGTCCGACGTCGCGCATGCGCGCCTCGGTAGAGGTCGGTGCGAGCAGGAAGATCGGGTCGATGCCGGCGGCTTTCAGCCGGCCGGCGAACGCCTCGCTTTCCTGCGGCGGGTAGTCCACCACCAGCACGCCATCGACGCCGGCCTCGGCCGCCCGCTCGACGAAACGCTCGACGCCCATCGCCTCGATCGGGTTGGCGTAGCCCATCAGCACCACCGGTGTACGCGGGTCGCCGCGGCGGAATTCGCCCACCAGATCGAGCACCTTGCGAAGGCTCATGCCGGCGGCCAGCGCGCGCTCCGAGGCGCGCTGGATGGTCGGGCCGTCGGCCATCGGATCGGAGAACGGGACACCCAGTTCGATGATGTCGGCGCCGCCGTCCACCAGCGCCTGCATCAGCGGCAGCGTCGCC
>JBNLET010000267.1:0-19856 GCA_050305135.1 Rhodocyclaceae bacterium
GGCGCCGGCGCCGCGACCCGATGCCGACGCGCCGGCTGCGGCCGATGCGCCGATCGATCCGGCCGTGTTCGGCCGCCTCGGCATGAACGACCCGGACAAGGCGCGCCGCTTCGCCCGGGCCTTCGTGAAAAGCCTCTCCGAGGCCGTGGCCGAGTGCGATCAGGGCTTGCAGAGCGGCGATCTGGCGCTGCTCGAGGAAGTGGGCCACCGGGTCAAGTCGACCGCGCGCTGGGTCGAGGCCGAGGGGCTGGCGCGCGCCTGCGAGGCGCTGGAGCGGGCCTGCAAGGCGCAGGCGGGAGACGAGGCCGTACAGCTGGCGAGCGCGCTGCGGCTGCGTTTCCTGGCGGCGATCGACGGCGTGCAGAGCACCGTGCTGGCCGGCAGCGTGGCAGACTGAAGGCGCTTGCCGAGCGTGCCGGCCCGACGGCAGGCTCGCCGCGTCGGCCGCAGCGTTCCATGGACCCGCTTGCGAACCCGCGCTATCCGGCTCCAGATCTTGCAGCGCCCGGTCTCGGGGCCGTCGGGGCGGCCCGCGATAGAATGCAGCGACGGAGGTAATGCGACGAACATGTCACCTGTACTTCAAGCACTCGCGCGAGCGCTGCGCAGCCTGACCCGCGGCGACGTCATCTGGCATCTGATCTGGCCGGGGCTGGCCTCGCTGGCCGTCTGGGCGGTGCTGGCGATGATCTTCTGGGGGACCCTGGTCGGCGGCGTGATGGGCTGGTTGGACAACTGGGAGTGGCTCGCCGGCTGGATGAACGATTCGGACCTGGGCGCGGGATTCGTCGTGGTGGTGGTGCACGCGATCATCGCGCTCATGCTGCTGCCGCTGATCTACGTCACCGCGGCGCTGATCGTCGCGGCGATCTCGCTGCCGATGATGCTGGAGAAGGTCGCGGCCACCGATTACGCCCAGATCGAGCGGCGCGCCGGCGGAACCCAGATCGGCAGCGTGACGAACGCGCTTGCCGCCGGCGCGCTGTTCGTCGTTGCGATGGTGCTGTCGCTGCCGCTGTGGCTGGTGCCGGGACTCGGCATCGTCATCCCGCTGCTGCTGACAGCCTGGCTCAACCGTCGCGCCTTCCGCTACGACGCGCTGATGATGCATGCCGACCGCGAGGAGATGAAGCTGGTGCCGCAGCGCAATGCCAGCGGCCTGATGCTGCTCGGCGTCGGCTGTGCCGCGCTCGGCTACGTGCCGGTGCTGAACCTGCTGGCGCCGGCGTTCTGCGGCCTGGCCTTCGTGCACTATCTGCTCGAGGCCTTGCAGCAGCATCGCCTGGCCAGCGGCTGGGTCGTCGAAGACAAGGCCTGAGCGGGCGATGGCATTCGGCGCAATCATCATCGGCGACGAGATCCTTTCCGGTCGCCGGCAGGACAAGCACCTGGCGAAGCTGATCGAACTGCTCTCGGCGCGCGGCCTGAGGCTGGCCTGGGCCCGCTATGCGGCCGACGACCCGGTTCGGCTCGTTGCGACGCTGCGCGACAGTTTTGCGAGCGGCGACGTCGTGTTCTCTTTCGGCGGCATCGGTGCGACGCCCGACGACCACACGCGCCAGTGCGCGGCCGCCGCGCTGGGCCTGGAGCTGGCGCTGCATCCGGAGGCCGAGCGCGAGATCCGCGACCGCTTCGGCGACGAGATCACCGCGCACCGCCTGCAGATGGGCGTCTTCCCGCTCGGCAGCGAGATCATTCCGAATCCCTACAACCGGATTCCCGGCTTCTCGATCCGCCACCACTACTTCGTGCCCGGCTTCCCGGTGATGGCCTGGCCGATGGTCGAATGGGTCCTCGACGAGCGGCTGCGCGAGATGCACCACCGGGACGACTACGTGGAGCAGGCGATCGTCGTCTGGGAGGCCATGGAGGGGAGGCTGGTGGACCTGATGGAGCAACTGACCGTTGCCTATCCGCAGGCGGTGCTGTTCAGTCTGCCGACCTTCGCCGAAGGCGAGCGTCGCCGCTCGGTGGAACTCGGCATGAAGGGACCGCGGGCCGTCGTCGCCGCGGCGATGGACGATATGCGCGCCGAGATCGGACGCCGCGGCTACGAATGGCAGGACAAGAACTGAACGCCTCAGGACTTGGGATCGATCCCCAGCGCGGCCCGCTCCTCGGGCGACAGGCGGGCCAGCGCCTGGGCACGCAGTTCGTCCTTGCGCAGCTTGTGCTGGAAATCCACGTCCACCGCCAGCAGCGGATCGGACGGATCGCCCAGCAGGTAGGCTTCCCGCGCTTCGACGTTGAGCAGCACCCGCATCTGGCGCACCTCGGCCAGGTTGTGGGCGCCGGCCGCCTGCCTGGCATGGGCGCGCGCATCGGCCTCGCGGCTGAACACGCCTTTCAGGTAGTCCTTGTTGGCAAGGCGGATCCAGACGCCCCAGACGATCTTGATGCGGGCTTGGAAGGGCACGTCGGTGGCCTGGGTGGCGCGATGGGTGGCGGTCTCGATATGGCTCATCGTGGTCGGGCGGTTCAATGCGCAGCGGGCAGATTATCCGCCGCGGCAGGCTGGCCGTGAAAGCAAATCCTCTCACTCGACGAAGCTTAACAGTGTCGCTCGAGCGCCATGTCGTCGGCATCGCCGGAGGTGTGCTGGAATTCGTCGTCAGACGTTCGGCCAGGCGCACGATGGCGTTGTGCGTCGACGACCGCGGCGTACGCGTGAATGCGCCGCATCGCGCCGGCCGGCACGACATCGAGGCCTTCGTGCTGGCCCATGCCGACTGGGTCTTGGAGCGGATCGAGGGCTTGCGCAGGGCGCGCGCGGCGGCGGCCATCGAAGTCGCTGAAGGCTGCCGGCTGCGGGTACTCGGCGCGGAGTGGCAACTGCGGCCGTGTCCGCGCTGCCGCGCGGCGCGCTGGACGGGCGATGCCGACGGCGGGCAGATCCTGCTGCTGCCGGCTCGCGGCGCCGTCGAGGCGCTGGAGCGGGCCTTGCGCGAGCGGGCGCGACAGTGGTTCGCCGGCCGCGTGGCCGAATACTGTCATCGGCTCGGCGAGCCGGTGCCGAAGGTGGGCCTCAGCTCGGCGCGTACCCGCTGGGGGAGCTGCAGTCGCAGGAGCGGCATCCGGCTGCATTGGAAACTGCTGCTGCTGGCGCCGGAACTGGCCGAATACGTCGTGGCCCACGAAGTGGCGCATCTGCGGGAAATGAATCACTCCGAACGATTTTGGCGGCTGGTGTCCGAGCTGTACCCCGATTGGCGGCAGGCGCGGGCGGCGCTGAAAGCGCGCGCGCAGTGCCTGCCGGAATTCGTGCCGGCCGGCGCCGGCAATGCATCGAAGCTGGAGGAAGCGGCATGAGGATGTTGCACACGATGATCCGGGTCGGCGATCTGGAGCGATCGCTGGCCTTCTACACCGAGGTGCTCGGCATGCAGCTGCTGCGCCGCAGGGACTATCCAGACGGGCGATTCACGCTGGCCTTCGTCGGCTACCAGCCGGAGAGCGAGGGCGCGGTGCTGGAGCTGACGCACAACTGGGATACCGGCAGCTACGAGCTGGGCAACGGCTACGGCCACGTCGCGCTCGAAGTGCCCGACGCCTACCAGGCCTGCGACGAGATCCGCCGGCGCGGAGGCAAGGTGGTGCGCGAGGCCGGCCCGATGAAGCACGGCAGCACCGTCATCGCCTTCGCCGAGGATCCGGACGGCTACAAGATCGAATTGATCCAGCGCTAGGTCCGGGTCGCCTGGCGGCTGCCCGGCTCGCTGTCCTGCAGCCGCGCGCCGAGCGCCGCGGCGAGCCGGTCCATTTCCTGCCACAGCAGTTTCAGGTCGTTGTCCATGCCCTTGGCGTTGCCGGTGCGGCAGCGCTGTTCGACGCGATGGACGGCGGCCAGCGTGGCCTCGGCCATGAAGCTTCCGACCGAACCGCCGATGGCATGCACCGCCGCGTGGGCGGCGTGCAGGTCGCCCAGCGCGAGCGCCTCGCGCAGCCGCATGCGCAGCGACACGTCGCTCTCCAGATAGACATGGATCAGCTGGGCCAGCAGTTCCTCGTCGTTGTCCAGGTAGTCGAGCGCTTTCCGTTCGTCGAAGATCTGCAGCCCCGGGCTGCTGGAAGCGGCCGCGCGGGTGCTCTGCTGCTCGCCGGGCGTGGCCGAGCTGGTCAGCTGGCGCAGCGCGCCGACCAGCGTCGTGATGCGTGGTGGCGACTCGAGACTCAGTGTCGCGCCGGCCGACTGCAGCGATGCCGCCAGTTCCTGGTAGCCGGCCGGCACCAGCGTGATCACTGGTGTCTCGCCGGCACCGCCGTCTGCCATCGCGCGCAGCCGGATGAGCACCGTCATCGCGTCGGGGGATCCGAGCATGCCGTCCAGAATGATCAGGTCGAAATGGGCCGCGTGGCACGATTCGACCGCCTCGACCCCGTTGCCGACCCAATGCACGACGTGTCCCAGGGCCTCCAGCGGGGAGACGATCTGTCGCTCGCTGTCTTGCGTGGCGACCAGGATCTGCAATGTCCTGCGCTTCTCGCGCAGGCTGTGGCGGGTGATCAGGTTGTCGCTGCGGCGGTTGCCCAGACCGGCCATGATCGCGTCGAGCAGGTCGAGTGAGCGCAGCGGCCGCGTCAGGTACGCGTTGATGCCTATCTGCCGGCACTGGGCAGCGTCGCCGCGCTGGCCCGAAGTGGCGGCCAGCACGATGAGCGGCTGCCGGATCGATGCGTCCGCACGCAGGCGCCGCGCCAGTTCGAAGGCGTCCATGTCCTTCATGCGGTCGCCCAGCAGCAACACGTGGAAGGGCTGCTCAGGGCCATCGCCGCTGCGGCGCAGCCGGTCCAGAACCCGGCTGCCGAGCGTTTCGCGCTCGGCGCGGAACTGCCATTCCGCCAGTGCATCGGTAAGGTGGGCGGTTTCGCTCGGCGACGCGCCGGCGACCATGATGCGCAAGGCGTCGAGCGCGATCTCGGGCACCACGGCAGCCGCGTCGGCCTGTCGCAGCATCTTGGCCGAGAACGCGAAGGTGCTGCCGCTGCCGAGCTCGCTGCTGAGTTCCAGCTGACCGCCCATGTGCTCGACCAGCCGGCGCGCGATGGCCAGTCCGAGACCGGTGCCGCCATAGCGTCGCGTGGCCGACTCGTCGACCTGGGTGAAGGCCTCGAACACCGTGTCCTGCGCCTTGGCGGCGATGCCGATGCCGGTGTCCTCGACCGAGAAGCGCAGCACGCACTCGGTCTCGCCGACCTGGTCGGCGGTGATGCGGGTCACCACGTGGCCATGTTCGGTGAACTTGATCGCGTTGCTGATCAGCACCTGCAGCACTTGCCGCAATCGGTGGGGATCCCCTTCCAGCCCGTCGGGCACCGTCGGGTCGACCCGGTATTCCAGCAGCAGGCCCTTCTTCTCGGCCGCGCCGCGGTGACTGGCGAAGGCCTGCTCGATGCAGTCGCGCAGGCCGAACTGGATCTGTTCGAAGTCCAGCCTGCCGGATTCCATCTTCGAGTAGTCGAGTATCTCGTTGATCATCCTGAGCAGGTTCTCGGCAGCGCCACGGGCCTGCCGCAGGAATCCCGCCTGCTCTTCGCCGAGCTTCGTCTCGAGCACCAGGTCGGTCATGCCGATGAAGGCGTTCATCGGCGTGCGAAACTCGTGGCTCATGTTGGCCAGGAACGAGCTCTTGCTGCGCCTGGCTTCCTCGGCCAGCGCCTGGCCTTCGGCCAGCGCCTGTTCGGTCCGCTTCTGGTCGCTGATGTCGACCGCGGAGCCGAAATAGCCGAGCAGTTCCTCCTGCCGGCGGTGGGCTTGGATCCTGAGCCGCAGCCAGTGCCTGTCGCCGAGCTCGTCCTCCACCGACAGTTCCAGCGTAGCGTCCGGATCGTCGCTGGCGGCCAGTGCCTCGAGCGCGTTGCCGAGCTCCGCCACTTCCCGTTCGGAGCCGGCCAGCAGGGCGCTCAGCGGCTGGCCGAGCATGTCGGCGGTGGCTCGGCTCACGAAACGCTGCCAGGCCGAGTTCAAGTACGCGACATGCATTTTGGCGTCGAGTTCGAACGCCAGTACGTGCAGATCGTCGAGGATGCGGCGGTAGCGGTCTTCGTTCGCGGCGAGCGTGGCATGGCGGGCCCGGATGCGTTGTGCGGCGCGCGCCATGCCCAGCTCGAGACGGAGGAATTCGGTCGATCGGTCCTCCAGACGGGGCGTCTCGACCGCTTCCGCGTCGAGGCGCTCGGCGAGGTCGGCGAGTTGTGCCAGGGCTCTGGTGGGGCGCACCAGCAGTGCGCGGGCGGCAAGGCCGCCGAGCACCAGTGCGACGACTGCCAGCAGCGCCGAATGCCACAGCAGCCGGTCGCGGACCGTCCGCAGCGGGCCGTCTTCCACCTCCAGCCGCAGCCACGCGGACGGGGCCGGCGCCGGTTGCAATGCAAGCCAGGCGATCAGCCGGCCTGCGCTTCGTTGCAGCTCACCTGCCGTATGCGGCGGCGTGCGGCGCGCGGCATGCGGTAGCGGCGGAGCGTCGTCCGCCGTCAGCCGCCACGCCACCGAACCATCGCGGCCGACCCGTTCGATGGCCGACAGGCCGGCTGCCGCCGCGAGACTGCGAATGGCAGCCAGACTTGCGCTCGCCGGCTGGCTGGCCGGTGTGCCGCCCGCAGACTCGAGGAGCGCGGCGATTCTGCGGCCGCCCGCCAGCGCCCGCTCGGCGAGCAATTGCTCGGCGGAGTCGAGCCCGAGCCAGGTGCTGTAGGCGGTGTGCGCCGCCAGCGCGGCCGCCAGCAGCAGCGTGACCAGCGCTGCGAGTCTCGAACGTAGCGAGTTGGCGATGATTCGCACCGTGCGTCAATCCGCTCCGAACTTGTCGCGGATCGCCAGCACCTCGTCCCAGGCGCCGAGAAACGCGTCCACGCAGGCAGGGTCGAAATGGCTGCCGCGGCCGTTTTCGAGATGCCGGCGCGCGTCTTCCAGCGGCCACGCCTTCTTGTACGGGCGGCAGGAGGTGAGCGCATCGAAGACGTCGGCCACCGCCACGATGCGGCCTTCGAGCGGAATCGCTTCGCCCTCCAGTTGGTGCGGGTAGCCGGCGCCGTCGAAGCGCTCGTGATGCGAAAGCGCGATGCGGGCGGCCAGCTGGATGACCGGCGAACCGGACTCCTTCAGGATGTCGTAGCCGTGCTTCGGATGCGCCTTCATGACCTCGAACTCGTCCGCGGTCAGCCGGGCGGGCTTGAGCAGGATGCTGTCCGGAATGCCGAGCTTGCCGACGTCGTGCATCGGCGAAGCCAGCAGCAGCGCCCGGCGGTAGCCGTCGTCGACGCCGAGGTGTCGGGCGATCAGTTCGGAGTAATGCGACATGCGCTGGATGTGGGCACCGGTTTCCGGGTCGCGGAACTCGGCCGCCCGCGCCAGCCTCGTGACCATCTCGCGCTCGCGCGCGTGGATCTCGCGGGTGGCGTTGTCGACCTCCGCGGCCAGCAGGCGCGCCCGCTCGCGTGTCGCCAGATGGGCCCGGCGCAGCGCGAGCATGTTGCGTACGCGGGGCAGGAACTCGTGCCGATCGATCGGCTTGTTGAGGAAGTCCGTTGCACCGCTCTGCAGCGCATCGTAACGGGTCTGCTTCTCGTGGTCGGCCGTCACCATCAGGATCGGAACGTCTTCGTGGCCGGACTGGGCCTTGAAGCGGCTGATGAATTCGATGCCGTCGATGTCCGGCATCATGTAGTCGACGATCAGCAGGTCGAGGGGATTGTTCGACGTCCACTCGATCGCCTCGGACGGCTCGGAGAACGTGACCGGGTCGCATTCCGCGAGCTTGCCGATCAGGGTCTGCATCAAGGCGAGATTGAGCGCGGTGTCGTCGACGATGACAACCTTCATGGGGGTATCCGGGCTTATGCAATGACCAGTTGGATCCTTAACGGCATATCCGTGCTGGAATTGATGCCCGGGTGGCCGACGCGGTGGATTCCTCCGTGTCGGAGGAGCTTGCTCGATCGCACTCTCGGTGCACCGTCGCGGGCTCAATCCGTGGCCGCAAGGTGTTTGCGCTCAACTGTCCCGCCGCCGGAACGGTGCGCCCTGGTCGGTGCTCCCTCTGGGTTGGCAATGCTGCACTGAGTCGCGCGAAGGTCCTGAAGGTTGACATGAAGGAGACAGTTCTTGGGGCCAGCGCAATTCTTCCGCACTTTGTGGCGCCGACAATTCCGGTTGTAATACAATGCATATTTCTATTCATCCATCTATTCAAGCCAATGGCGGCTCATGCTGACCGACTTCGTCTCAGCCTCGCTCAAGGGCCGCTATCGGCTAGGCAACTTGCTGAAAAATTGGAGGTGAGCCAGCCAACGGTATCCCGTTCGATTGCCGCTCTCGGCATCGAAATCGTGCGTATCGGCGCTGGGAGAGCCATTCAGTACGCTCTCAGGGACTCTGGCCGCGGAATCGAGGATGTCCCTGTCTATCGTGTTGCTGCAGATGGCACGATCCGCCGGCTGGGCGTCCTCATGCCGGTTCGGCCGGACGGTTTCGTCATGCGCCGGGAAAACGGTGCAACCCTCTACAGCGAAAGCCTGCCTTGGTGGCTGCTTGACATGCGCCCTCAAGGTTTCCTCGGTCGCGCCTATGCAGAGCACCACGCAGCGGCGCTAGGCTTACCACCACGACTCACGGAATGGTCAGAGACACACGTACTGCGCGCCTTGGTAGCCCATGGCGAGAATGTGGTGGGAAATCTTCTGCTCGGTGATATTTCCCGCGACCGCTTCGTCGACGCCGCCGCACCTACCTCGGTAGATCGCGCTCAATATCCGTCGCTCGCCGAGGCCGCGGAACGTGGGGAAATTCCTGGCTCTTCAGCTGGAGGGGAGCAGCCAAAGTTCGTGGCATTCACCGACCGGCACGTCCTCGTGAAGTTCTCATCGGTGCCAGACAACCCGGTAAGCCGTCGCTGGTGTGACCTGTTGGCGGCCGAGCATTTGGCCGCTCAAGTGCTGCTCGGTGCAGGGGTTCCTGCGTCGATCTCACAACTCTTAGACATCGATGGACGACGGTTCCTGGAAATCGAGCGCTTTGACCGCTTAGGAAGTCTCGGCAGAAGAGCTCTCCACTCGTTGACGTCAGTCGAAGCGGAATTCGTAGGAAATGCGGCCTCGCCATGGCCCACGCTGGTTTCCACGCTTGCGGATAACGGGACGGTAACAGCTGAGGCTGCGGCAGGCGCCTCGCTGCTGTACGCGTTCGGAACGTTGATCGGCAACACCGACATGCACAACGGGAACCTGTCGTTCGTCGGCGAACACGGCAAACCATATCAGCTCGCACCAGCCTACGACATGCTGCCAATGGCTTTCGCGCCGCGAAGCGGTGGCGCATTGCCCAGCGAACTGCCCCCCGCGCGCCTACATCCTGGAGTTCAGCCGGACGACTGGCGCTGTGCGCTGTCGCTGGCCGACGAGTTCATTGCTCGTATGGATGGCGCCAATAGCTTTTCTGACGCGTGGCGGCCGTGCCGAGATTCGCTGGCGCAGCACGTTGCAGAAGCCCGTGGACGGATTGCGCGGCTCGGATGATCGCAGCTTCTTCTGCAACTGCGGGAACGCCGGCCTCGCAGCATGGGAATCGCCGTCTTGGCCGTGTGGTGGTTACACGGGCCCGTGCTTCTATCATACAGCCATCAAGAAGGAAGAGCCCCGCCGGCTGAAAACGCAGCAATGGCGGGGCTTTTCGTGGTGGGCCCTGCGGGACTCGAACCCGCAACCAACGGATTATGAGTCCGCTGCTCTAACCGATTGAGCTAAAGGCCCGGCGGCCGGGAAGCCGGCCGTGGAAAGGCGGAGATGCTCAGGGCTCGCTGTCGAGGAAGCTGCGCAGCTTCTCGGAGCGGCTCGGATGGCGCAACTTGCGCAAGGCCTTGGCTTCGATCTGGCGGATCCGTTCGCGGGTGACGTCGAATTGCTTGCCGACTTCTTCCAGCGTGTGGTCGGTGTTCATCTCGATGCCGAAACGCATCCGCAGCACCTTGGCTTCGCGCGGCGTGAGCGAGTCGAGCACGTCGCCGGTGGCGTCGCGCAGGCTCGAGTACATCGCCGCGTCGGCCGGCGCCAGCGTCGCGGTATCCTCGATGAAGTCGCCCAGGTGGGAGTCGTCGTCGTCGCCGATCGGCGTCTCCATCGAGATCGGCTCCTTGGAGATCTTCATGATCTTGCGGATCTTCTCCTCGGGCATCTCCATCTTCTTCGCCAGCGTCGCCGGGTCCGGTTCCTGGCCGGTTTCCTGCAGGATCTGCCGCGAGATGCGATTCATCTTGTTGATCGTCTCGATCATGTGCACCGGGATCCGGATCGTGCGCGCCTGATCGGCGATCGAGCGCGTGATGGCCTGGCGGATCCACCACGTGGCGTAGGTCGAGAACTTGTAGCCGCGGCGGTATTCGAACTTGTCCACCGCCTTCATCAGGCCGATGTTGCCTTCCTGGATCAGGTCGAGGAATTGCAGGCCGCGGTTGGTGTACTTCTTGGCGATCGAGATCACCAGACGCAGGTTGGCCTCGGTCATCTCGCGCTTGGCGCGGCGGGCCTTGGCCTCGCCGGTGGACATCTGCTTGTTGATGTCCTTCAGCTCCTTCAGCGGCAGGCCGATGCGCTCCTGCAATTCGATCAGCTTCTGCTGCTCCTCCAGCACCGCCGGGTGCACCCGCATCAGGCCCTCGGCATAGGCCTTGCCCGCGCCGATTTCGCCCTTCAGCCAGTCGAGGTTGGTCTCGTGGCCCGGGAAGACCTTGATGAAGTGGGTGCGCGGCATGCCGGCCCGGTCGACGCACAACTGCAGGATCTGGCGCTCGTGGGCGCGCACCTGCTCGACCATGTGGCGCACCGAATCGCACAGGCGCTCGATCGACTTGGCCGTGAAGCGGATCAGCAGCAACTGCTCGGAGATCTGCTGCTGGTGCTCCTGGTAGGATTTGTCGCTCGTACCCTTGCTTTCCAGCGCCGCGATCATCTTCTCGTAGTAGCCGCGGATCACCTCGAAGCGTGCCAGCGCCTCGGTGCGCAGCAGCGCCAGCGAAGCCGCGGCGGCCTTGCTGCCGTCCGCGTCGTCGTCCGCGTCGTCGTCGCTGTCGTCGCCATCGTCATTGTCGGCCTCGCTGTCGGCTTCGCTCAGGCTGGCCGCCGCAGTGTGCTGATTGAGTTCTTCTTCTGGCGCGTTGGGGTCGGTCAGGCCGTCTACCAGCTCATCGATGCGCATGTCATCACGGGCGACCTTGTCGGCCAGTTCCAGAATCTCCGCAATCGTCGTCGGGCAGGCGGAGATCGCCTGCACCATGTGGCGCAGGCCGTCCTCGATGCGCTTCGCGATCTCGATCTCGCCCTCGCGGGTGAGCAGGTTGACGATGCCCATCTCGCGCATGTACATGCGCACCGGATCGGTCGTGCGGCCGAACTCGGTGTCCACGGTGGACAAGGCCTGTTCGGTCTCTTCCTCGACATCCTCGTCGTTCACCGCCGAAGCGGTGCCGTCGTTCATCAGCAGGTCTTCGGCGCTGGGGGCCTCGTCATAGACCTGGATGCTCATTGAGTTGAAGGTCGCGATGATCGACTCGATCTGCTCGGCATCGACCACGTCGTCCGGCAGGTGGTCGTTGATCTCCGCGTAGGTGAGGTAGCCGCGTTCCTTGCCGAGCGTGATCAGCGTCTTCAGGCGCGTGCGGCGGACTTCCGCGTCGAGCTGCGGCGCGGGCGCATTGTCCACCTCCGCGCGCTTGTCCTTGGCGCGTGGGCGTGCTGCTCTGCCACGGCTTGCGGCCCGGCGGGGTTCTTTGGCTTTATCCCTCGGCATAGGAGATCCTCAGGCGGAATGAAAATCCGGGTAAAAACATAAAATTATACTACGATTCGCGGTCCTGGTGTTGCCCTGAGGGCGCTCCCCGCTCGCGCAGCAGCTCACGATATCTTTGTAGATCTTCGGGCGAGAGGCGTCCGCCTGAAGTCAGAGTTTGTTGCAGACGCGAGAATTCGGCTTCCAGTGCCAGCACGTGCAATTTGTGCAGCGTGTCGCAGAACAGCGTCTCGAGCGCGGCGTCGTCGAACAACCTGTCGTCCGTCTCGGCCGCGACGCGGCGGATCACAGCCTCGTGCGGCGAATCGCGAAAGTATTCGAGCAGCGCGCCGATGCCGCCGCGCGACGGCAACTCGCCCAGGCCATCGGCATCGATCAGCGCCAGCAGCGTGCGCGCCGCTTCGCTGTCGTGCGGAATGCCGTCGCTGCGGATCCGGCTGACCAGTTGCGGGTGCAGCAACACCATCTGCAGCAGCGTTTCGACCAGTTGCCGAGGCTTGCGGCTGGTGCGCCCGCCGGCGGCGCGCGGGGTAGTGCGCGTGCGAGCCTCGCCGGCAGCGCCGCTGCGCCCGGCGGCGCTGCGCATGCCGTAGCTGGCTTCCAGCTCCGCCTGGCTCAGGCCTGCCAGTTCGGCAATCCGCTTCAGCACCTGCAGGCGCAGCAGCGGGGCGGCGATGCGCGTCACGAGCGGGCGGGCGTTGTGCGCGAAGTGGGCGCGGCCCTCGGCGGTCTGCAAGTCCATCTCCTGGCACAACTGTTCTTCCAGGAAGCGGGCCAGCGGGGTGGCGCGGTCCACCGCCGCGGCGAAGGCTTCGGCACCCTCGGCCCGCACGAAGCTGTCCGGGTCGTGCTCGGCCGGCAGGAACAGGAAGCCGATGCTGCGATCGTCGGCCAGATGCTCGAGCGAGGCTTCCAGTGCGCGCCAGGCCGCACGCCGTCCGGCGGCGTCGCCGTCGAAACAGAACACCACCCGCTCGGCCATGCGCAGCAGGCGCTGCACGTGGGCCGGCGTGGTCGAGGTGCCGAGCGTCGCGACCGCGTTGTCCACACCGAACTGGGCCAGCGCAACCACGTCCATGTAGCCTTCCACCACCAGCGCCGTGCCGCTGCGGCGGATCGCCTCGCGCGCCTGGAGCTGGCCGTACAGTTCGCGCCCCTTTTCGAATACCGGCGTTTCGGGCGAATTCATGTACTTCGGCTCGCCCTTGTCCAGGATGCGGCCGCCGAATCCGATCACGTTGCCGCGCTGGTCGTGGATCGGGAACATGATGCGATCGCGGAAGCGGTCGTAGCGCCGCCCCTGTTCGTTGTCGATCACCAGGCCGGCCTGCAGCAGCCGGGCATCCTGGTAGTCGGGATACGCTGCGGACAGCGACTGCCAGCCGTCCGGCGCATAGCCGATGCCGTAGCGCTGGGCGATCTGGCCCGACAGGCCGCGGCCCTTCAGGTAGTCGATCGCCCGTGGGCTGGCCCGCAACTGGGCGCGGAAGTAGCCGGCGGCCGTCGCCAGCAGCTCCGTCAGCGGTGCGCTGCGGGCTTCGTCCGGGCGCCGCGAGCGGCCGTCGTCCGGCACCTGCAGGCCGGCCTGGCCGGCCATCTCCTTGATCGCGTCCACATAGCTCAGGCCGCTGTATTCCATCAGGAAGCCGATCGCACTGCCGTGGGCGCCGCAACCGAAGCAGTGGTAGAACTGCTTGCTCGGGCTGACCGAAAACGAAGCGCTCTTCTCGCCGTGGAACGGACAGCAGGCGAAGTAGTTCGCGCCGCTCTTCTTCAGCGGAAGGTACTGCCCGATCAGATCGACGATGTCGGTCCGCGCCAGCAGGTCCTGGATGAAGGACTGCGGAATCATCCCCGCCGGACGGTCTCCACCCTCAGCGCTCGCCGGCCAGCGCGCGGCGAGCGCGCGCAGACACCTGCGCCATGTCGGCGCGGCCGGCCAGTTTCGATTTCAGCGCCGCCATCAACTTGCCCATGTCGGCCGGGCCGCCGGCGCCGCTGGCGGCGATCGCTTCGGCGACGGCCGCATCGATGGCGGCATCGTCGAGCTGTTCCGGCAGATAGGCCGACAAGACCTGGATCTCGAATCGTTCGGCGTCGGCCAGCTCGCTGCGGCCGGCCTTGTCGTACTGTTCGGCTGCGTCGCGGCGCTGCTTGATGGCCCGTTCGACGACGCCGGTCACCTCGGCGTCATCGAGTTCGACGCGCTCGTCGACTTCGCGCTGCTTGATGGCCGAGAGCAGCAGCCTGATGGCGGAAAGCCGCTGGCTGTCGCGGGCCTTCATGGCCGCCTTCATGTCTTCGCCGATGCGTTGCTTGAGCGACATGCTGGCCTCCTGTCCGGTTGCGCCAGAAACGAAAACCACACAGGCGCGGACACCGGGTCCGCGCCTGTGTGGCGATGAATTCGTAAAGGCTCGTGCCTCAGTACATCTTGGGCGGCAGCATCTGGCTGCGCAGGCGCTTGTGGTGGCGCTTGATGGCGGCCGCGAGCTTGCGCTTGCGCTCGGCCGTCGGCTTCTCGTAGAACTCGCGCGAACGCAGCTCGGTGATCACACCGGCCTTCTCGATCGTGCGCTTGAAGCGGCGAATCGCCACCTCGAAGGGCTCGTTTTCCTTGACGCGGATACCCGGCATTACTGCTTCCTTGAATTGATCGGTAGGCGGAAAAGCCAGTGACTATACCTGTAAACTTGATGCTCGCCAAGTGAGAAAATGCGGTGCACAGTGCACTTATCGATCAGTGATGCGGCCACCGGCGTGGCACTTGAAGGGGCGGAATGATTGTTCTCGGTATCGAATCCTCTTGCGACGAAACCGGCGTGGCCGTCTATGAGCGCGCTCGCGGTCTGCTCGCCCATCGCATCCACTCGCAGATCGCAATGCACGCCGACTACGGCGGTGTCGTGCCGGAACTGGCGTCGCGCGACCACATCCGCCGACTGCCGGCGCTGATCGAGCAGGTGCTGGCGGAGGCCGGTGTCGACCGGAGCGAGATCGACGGCGTCGGCTATACGGCCGGTCCCGGCCTGGCCGGGGCGCTGCTGGTCGGCGCCAGCGTGGCGGAGTCGATGGCCTTTGCGCTCGGCGTGCCGGCGATGCCGATCCACCATCTGGAAGGGCATCTGCTGTCGCCGCTGCTGGCGCGCGACGCGCCGGATTTTCCGTTCGTCGCACTGCTGGTGTCGGGCGGCCATACGCAGTTGATGCGGGTCGGCGGCGTCGGCCGCTACGAATTGCTCGGCGAGTCGGTGGACGATGCGGCCGGCGAGGCGTTCGACAAGACGGCCAAGCTGCTCAGCCTGTCGTATCCGGGCGGACCCGAACTGGCGCGGCTCGCCGAGGCGGGGACGGCCGGACGCTTCAAGCTGCCGCGACCGATGATTCGCGCGCAGGGACTGGATTTCAGCTTCAGCGGGCTGAAGACGGCCGTGCTGACCGCGTTCGAAGGCGGCGGTCGGAACGAGGCCGATCGTGCCGACTTGGCGGCCGAATTCCAGCAGGCCGTGGTCGACGTACTGGCCGTCAAGGCGCTGAAGGCGCTGAAGCTGACCGGACTGCAGACGCTGGTGGTGGCCGGCGGTGTCGGTGCCAATCGCAGCCTGCGGCAGCGGCTCGACCGCGACTGCGGCAAGCGCGGCTACCGCGTTTGCTATCCGGAACCCGAGCTGTGTACCGACAACGGCGCGATGATCGCCTTCGCGGCCGCGCTGCGGCTCGGTGCGGGGCAGACGGGAAAGCGCGACGGCGCGATTGCAGTGCGGCCCCGCTGGCCATTGGCCGAGGTCGCCTAATTCCCCTATTGCATGCCGCGATCAGCTTTTCTTGTCGCCGATGCGGCTTTCCTGCCCGGCCAGCAGGCGGCGGATATTCGATTCGTGTCGCCAGATCAGCAGGGCCGCCATTGCGATCGTCGCCCCGATCAGCGCGCCGGAGTCGGTAAACCAGGCTGTCAATAGCGGCGCCGCGACGGCCGCGGCCAGCGCGGCGGCGGACGAATAGCGCGTCAGGCGGGCGGTCAGCAGCCAACACGCGGCGCAGCCGAGCGCGACCGGCCAGGCGTAGCCGATCAGGACGCCCAGTGCGGTGGCGACGCCCTTGCCGCCCTTGAAGCCGATGAAGAGCGGGAACAGATGGCCGAGGAAGGCGGCCAGACCGCAGGTGGCCGCGATCCATCCGGCGGCGCCGAATTCGGGGCCGAGGCGCAGCGCCAGCCACACCGCAAACCAGCCCTTGGCCGCGTCGCCGATCAGCGTCACGATCGCGGCCGCTTTGTTGCCGCTGCGCAGTACGTTGGTGGCACCCGGATTGCCGGAGCCGTAACTGCGAGGATCTGCCAGGCTGAATAGACGACTCGAAACCAGTGCAAAAGGAATCGAACCGAGCAGGTAGGCGGCCAGCACGAATGCCGAATCAGTCATCTGGAATCAACCTCGAGCGATCGGCCGCAAGCGGCGCACGCAACTCGCCCCCGACAATCCACGACTCAGCGAATTCAAGCCGAATCCTCGCGCGCGCGCAAGTTTCGGTCGGCGAACCATTTCGACGATGCCGGCCGAGGACAAAAAACAGCCGCCGAACGTTCGGCGGCTGCGAGCATGGATGTGTCCCTGCCTACTTGATCAGAAGCTCGTCCAGCGTCTTGCCGTCGTCCAGGCACTTCTGTACCCACAGGGGTTTACGGCCGCGGCCGGTCCAGGTCATCGAAGCATCGTCCGGATTGCGGTATTTAGGCGCCACGACGATCTTCTTCTTGGCCTTGGGTTTGGCCGCAGCGGCTGCACGCGGTTTCTTCGGCTCGGCCGGCAGGCTGCCCCCCTTCCCGACCACGTCCTCGAGACTCAATCCGTGCTCGGCGGCGAGTCGCTGCATTTTCTTGAGCAAATCCCGTCTGGCCGTGTCGTCGCGCTTCTTCAATTCCGCTTCGACTCTCTTGCTCAGTTTGCGCAGTTCCGGGATCGAAAGCTTGGCGATATCCATGGTCATCCTCACTATATTCTCGTTTCTGTTAGCGACCGGGGCGTCGTCAACTGCAGCGATTTTGCCATTCATTCAGCAAAATGCAAAAAAATGCAGCAGCCCCGCGCGTAACAATGTGTGATCCGACTAGTCCGCAATCGCGCATTCGACCAATTGCGGCGAAAGCAAATCGACAATTACGCCGGGCGGAATGCGGATCAGGAAACCCCTGCGGCCGCCATTGATATAGATGGTTTGCAGTTCGAGAATGCTGCGTTCGATGAATACCGGCATTCTCTTGCGCGTACCGAACGGCGAGGTCCCTCCGACCAGATAACCGCTGTGGCGATCAGCGGTGTCCGGCGCGCTCTGAGTGACGCTCTTGCAGCCGATCTGCCGCGCCAGCGATTTGGTGGACACTTTCCGATCGCCATGCATCAAGACTACGATCGGGTCGCGCCTGTCCGTTTCCATGATCAGCGTCTTGATGACGAGGTGTTCTTCGACGCCGAGTCTTTCCGACGAGACCCTGGTCCCTCCATGGGCCTCGTATTCGTAGAGGCAGGGCTCGAATTCGATGCCGCGGGACTGCAGCAGCCTGGTTGCAGGAGTCTCCGGATGGCTCGATTGCCTGCGGCTCTTGTTCTTCATCTGAATAACCGGGGCAAGCCTTAGCCGCGCGGGTGGTGACGGGCGTGCAGCGCCCGCAGCCGCTCGCGGGCCACGTGCGTATATACCTGGGTGGTGCCGATGTCGGCGTGGCCGAGCAGCATTTGTACGGCGCGCAGGTCGGCGCCGTGATTCAAGAGGTGCGTTGCGAAGGCGTGCCGAAGGGTGTGCGGCGACAGCTTGTCCGAGGCGATGTTTGCCATGACGCCGTACTTCTTTACCAGGCGCCAGAACATCTGTCGCGACATCGGTGCCGCCCGGCTGGTGACGAAGACGAAATCGCAACTGCGCCCCGCCAGCAATTCGGGGCGGGCGTCACGGCAATAGCGGGCGAGCCAGTCCGCGGCGCTGTGGCCGAGCGGCACCAGCCTTTCCTTGGCGCCCTTGCCGAACAAGCGGACGAAACCCTCGTTCGGATTGATTTCCGAAAACTTCAGGCGGATCAGTTCGGATACCCGTAGCCCGGTCGCATACAGCATTTCCAGCATGCTGCGGTCCCTCAGGCCGCGCGCGTCGTCGACGTCCGGTGCGGTCAGCAGCGCTTCGACCTGGCCTTCCGACAGGGATTTCGGAAATCGCTCGGTGCGCATCGGCGGTTCGAGTTGCAGCGTCGGGTCGCTGCCGATTCTTCCTTCCAGCAGCAGAAAACGAAAATAGCGGCGCATGGCGGAAAGCAGCCGTCGCTGGCTGGCGGGTTTATGGCTGGGGTTGAATTCGGCCAGATAGGCCTGCAGGTCGGCGAGCGAGGCTGCCGGCAGCGTCGTGCCGCGGCCGGCGAGCCAAAGGGCCAAGCCGGACAGATCGATGCGGTAGCCTTCCAGCGTATTTTTCGCCAGGCCGTGCTCGAGCCACAGCGTATCGCAAAATGCGTCGAGCTCGGCCGAGGCGCGACCGGCCTGCTTCGACCTCATGCGAGCAGCACGCCTTCGTGGCGCAGCAGCCAGTGTTTGGTGTCGAGCAGGAATCCGTCGCGGGCGTTGGCAAAACCGCCGAGACCCGCGGCCGAGACGACTCGGTGGCAAGGCACGATCAGCGGCAGCGGGTTGGCGCCGCAGGCCTGTCCGACCGCCCGGGCGGAACTGCCCAGCTTGGCGGAGAGCTGCCCGTAGCGCAGCACCCGACCTCTGGGGATGGCGCGAATCTCGTCCCAGACGCGCAGTTGGTGGGGCGTCCCGTTGGCCTCGGTGGGCAGGTCGAGGGTGCTGTCCGGATCGTCCAGGTAGGCTTGCAGGCGCGACCATGCCAATTCGGCGATGGCGGACTGCGGCGCGTGCGGCGGCGTGCCGGGCGGCAGAAAGTCGATGCCGCAGATCGCCGTCGCCCGAATGCGGATGCCGAGTGCGCCGAACGGCGCCGGCATGATGGCGTCGAATTGCCTGAGGGCGTCCGCGGTCATCGCCGTTGAAACTCTCTGCCGCCTACTTCGCGGTGGGGGTGAGGGCGGCCTTCAGGCCGGCGTCGGCCGGGTGCTCGCCGAGCCAGACGCGCAGCAGCGCGGCCTGGAAATCCTCGCCCTCGATCACGGCACCGAGCTGCTGGCCGCCGACGCTGAGCCGGGTGCCGGTCGAGGGATCCAGGTCCAGGATCACTTCGCTGCCCTCGGGTGCCTTGCCGAGCGACAGCACCGCGCTGCGCAGCGCCTCGACTCTCGATTTCAATCGGCCGTAGGCCGCATCGTCGTGGTTGGCGCGAATGCCGTCCACCAGCCCATCGGCGAACTGCTCGGCGGTCAGGTCGCGCAGCGTCACGATCCGGACCCGTTTCGGGCCCGGCGCGGCGATGGCCTGCGCGGCGGACTGGCCTGCCGTGGGCAGGTACAGGCCCATCGCATAGACCTTGAAGAAGAACTTGGTGCGCAGCCCCGCGCCGTTCAACTGCAGCGGCGTTTCGTGCAGCGCGACCTGATCGTCGAATCCGACGCCGCCGACCTCGACGCGCGCGGCGGCAGGCAGGGCGGCACACAGCATCAGCGCGGCGAGCCAGGCGCGGGCTCGGGCCGGTAGTGGCATCATCGGTGTCTCCTCGCTCGTTGTCATCGATGGCCGTCCGGACAATATTCCGACGGCCGGCTAGCTCCGGATTTCCCCGTTGCCGAGCACGATCCACTTGCGGCTCGTCAGTCCCTCCAGCCCGACCGGGCCCCTGGCGTGGATCTTGTCGGTCGAGATGCCGATTTCCGCCCCCAGGCCGTATTCGAAGCCGTCCGCAAAACGCGTCGAGGCATTGACCATGACCGAGGCCGAATCCACTTCGCGCAGGAAGCGCATCGCGCGGCTGTGACTGTCGGTCAGGATCGCTTCGGTATGGCCGGAGCTGTAGCGGTTGATGTGCTCGATGGCTGCGGCCAGGCCGGCCACGACCTTGATCGAGATGATCGGCGCCAGGTATTCCTCGGCCCAGTCGTCCTCGCTCGCCTCGGCCAGCAGTTCGGGCGCGATGCCGGCATCGCGCA
>JBNLET010000268.1:0-4859 GCA_050305135.1 Rhodocyclaceae bacterium
GACAGCCAGTCCACCATGCGGCGACCGCCGAATCCGGTGCGGATCTGCACGAAGTGATTCGGATCCTCGCTCACCTGGCCGATCAGCGCGGCGCGGGCGCCGAGCGGATGGGCGCGCAGCGCGGCCAGCGCCGCCTCGACCCGCGCCGCCGGCACGATCGCCACCAGCTTGCCCTCGTTGGCGACGTAGAGCGGATCCAGGCCGAGGAACTCGCAGGCCGCCGCGACCTGCGCGTCGACCGGGATCGCGGCCTCGTCGAGCGTCACGCCGACGCCGGACTGGGCGGCGATCTCGTTCAGCGTCGTTGCCAGCCCGCCGCGGGTCGGGTCCCGCAGCACATGCACCTCCGGCACCGCGCGCAACAGATCGTCGATCATGCCGTGCAGCGCGGCAGTGTCGGAAACGATCTCGGTGTCGAAGGACAGCGACTCGCGCTGCGACAGGATCGCCGTGCCGTGGTCGCCGATCGTGCCGGACAGCAGGATCGCGTCGCCCGGCCGCGCACGCCGGCCGGAGATGTCGCGCCCGGCCGGCAGCGCGCCGACGCCGGTGGTGGTGATGAAGACGCCGTCACCCTTGCCCTGCTCGACCACCTTGGTGTCACCGGTCACCACCGGCACGCCGGCCTCGCGGCTGGCGGCGGCCATCGAATCGACGATGCGCTTCAGCTCGGCCAGCGGGAAGCCCTCCTCGAGCACGAAGCCGGCCGCCAGGTACAGCGGCCGCGCACCCATCACCGCCACGTCGTTCAGCGTGCCATGCACCGACAGGCAGCCGATGTCGCCGCCGGGGAAGAACAGCGGCGAGACGACGTGGGCGTCGGTCGCGACCACCAGCCGCTCGCCGGCCGCCGGCGCCGGCAGCACCGCGCCGTCGTCGCCCTGGCCGAGGTATTCGTTGGCGAAGGCGGCGGCGAACAGCTCGTCGATCAACTGCGCCATCGCGCGGCCGCCGCCGCCGTGGCTCATGTCCACGCGGCCGTTCCTGATGTCCAGCGGGCGGATGTAGCCCTTCTTGACCGTAGCACTCATTCCGAAAAGCCATCCATTGAAATCGACCCGCGCATGGAAGCAACCCGCCTGGCGTGCCGCTGGCCGGCTGAAGCCGGCCCTACGAACCCGACCGAAGCGTATTTCCCGGTACAAGGGCCGGCTTCAGCCGGCATCGAGTTCCTCACTGCGCGAAACACCACACTAGAACGCATGGCAATCGCCAACCCGATGCTTCCGAAGTTTCACGCCGCCACCACCGGCACGTCGCGGAAGCGCCCGAAGTTGTAGTGCGCCGCGCAGGCCCCCTCGCTGCTCACCATGCACGAGCCCATCGGGTTCTCCGGCGTGCATACGGTGCCGAAGATCCTGCAGTCGGTCGGCTTCTTGACGCCGCGCAGGATCGCGCCGCATTCGCAGGCCTTGTTGTCCGGCACGCTGAGGTAGTCGAGGCGGTAGCGGGCCTCGGCGTCGAAGTCGGCGTAGGCCTGGCGGATCTTCAGCGCCGAGTAGGGCACCTCGCGCAGACCGCGCCACTCGAAGCTGCGGCGCAGCTCGAAGACCTCGGACACCAGCGCCTGGGCCTTGCCGTTGCCGTCCTCGGTGACGGCGCGGGTGAATTCGTTCTCGACCTCGGCGCGGCCTTCGTTCACCTGCCGCAGCAGCATCCGGATCGCCTGCATCACGTCGAGCGGCTCGAAGCCGGCGATCACGACCGGCTTGCGGTACTCCTCGGCAAAGAACGCGTAGGGGCGCGAGCCGATCACCGTCGACACGTGGGCCGGGCCGATGAAGCCGTCCAGCGGCACGGTGCCCAGTTCGCGCACCTCGGGCGATTCGAGAATCGTCATGATCGCCGACGGCGTCAGCACGTGGTTGCACAGCACGCTGAAATTCTTCAGGCCGAGCGCCCTGGCCTGCCGGATCACCAGCGCGGTCGGCGGCGTCGTGGTCTCGAAGCCGATGGCGAAGAACACCACCGGCCGCTGCGGCTCGCGCTCGGCCAGCGCCAGCGCGTCGGCGGCCGAATAGACCATGCGGATGTCAGCGCCGCGGGCCTTGGCCTTCAGCATCGACAGCCCGCCCGAGGCCGGCACGCGCAGGCAGTCGCCGTAGGTCAGGATCGTGACCCGCTGCTCCAGCGCCAGCCGGATCGCCATGTCGATGCGGCCGATCGGCAGCACGCACACCGGGCAGCCCGGCCCGTGGATCATCCGTACGTTGTCCGGCAGCAGGTCGGTCACGCCGTAGCGCGAGATGGCATGGGTGTGGCCGCCGCAGAACTCCATGAAGGCGTAGCTGCGCGCGCAATCGGCTTCGCTGCGGATCGCCGCGGCCAGCTTCCGCGCCAGCGTGCCGTCGCGGAACTCGTCCACGTATTTCACGGCGCCGCGCCCTCGGCTGCCGGCTCGAAGCCGGCCTCGGCGAACAGCGCCAGCGTGCGCTCGGCTTCCTCCGCGTCGAGCTTGGACAACGCGTAGCCGACGTGCACGATCACGTAGTCGCCGACCGCCACGCCGTCGACCAGTGCCAGCGAGATCTCCTTGCGCACGCCGCCCAGGTCCACGCGCGCGTTGTCGTCGCCGCAGAGCTCCACCACCCGGGCCGGAATCGCCAGGCACATGTCAGGCCTCCGGCCGGCCGCGGCCGGCGCTGCACGAACGCAGCGGGCGTGCATCCAGTCGCATGTCAGCGTCCTTCGGTCAATTGGCGGATCGCCACCCAGGCCTGGCCGAGGGCGATGCCACCGTCGTTGGGCGGCGCCTGGCGGGCGGTCAGCACCTTCAGCCCGCGCGACGCCAGCCGGCGCGGCAGTTCATGCGCCAGCACCCGGTTCAGCATGCAGCCGCCGGCCAGCGCCACGGTGCGCACACCGCCGTCGCGGGCGGCGCGGCCGATCCAGTCGTCCAGCGCCGCCACCAGCGTGGCGTGGAAGATCGCCGCGCCGCGCCCGGCCTTGGGCTCGTCGACGAGCAGTCCGAGCAGCGGGCCCAGGTCCAGTTCGCCATCCTCGATGCGCCAGCGGCCGACTGCCGGTATCGCCGGGCCGTAGCCGGCGGCGGCGCTCTCCAGCCGCATCGCGGCCTCGGCCTCGAATTCCATCGTCTCGCACACGCCGAGCAAGCCGGCAGCGGCGTCGAACCAGCGTCCGAGGCTGGTACAGGGTGGCGCCAGGCTGGGCCGCCCGATCAGCGCGGCCAGCCGGGCCGCCCCCTCGTGGCGGGCGAAACGCTCCGCGATCTCGTCCCCACGACCGAGCCGGTGCAGCACCGCGGCGGCCATCCGCCAAGGCTCGCGCGCCGCCCGGTCGCCGCCCGGCAGGGCCAGCCGCGACAGATGGCCGAGGCGTTCGAAACCGGCCCCCTCCAGCCGCAGCAACTCGCCGCCCCAGGCGCTGCCGTCGCTGCCGAGGCCAACGCCGTCCAGCGCGACGCCGAGCGCCGGGCCGTGGTGGCGGTGTTCGGCCAGCACCGCCGCAACGTGGGCGTGGTGATGCTGCACGCCGATGGCCGGGATGCCGAAGCGCTCGGACAGCTCGTAGGCGATGCGGGTGGAATGGAAATCCGGATGCAGGTCGTGGGCGACCGCCTCGGGCCGCACCGCCAGGATCGCCATCAGGTGCTCCAGCACCTCGTTCATCGCCAGGCAGCTGGCGGCACTGTCCAGGTCGCCGATGTGCTGCGACAGGAAGGCCTCGTCGCCGCGGGCCACGCACACCGCGTTCTTCAGCCAGGCGCCGGCGCCGACCACGGCCGGCCCCTTGGCGGCCAGCTTGATCGCCCGCGGCGTGAAGCCCCGCGCCCGGCGCACGAAGCCGTAGGACGGCGCCCGCTCGGGCATCGTCACCGCGTCGGCGATCACCACCGAATCGTCGGCGCGCAGCAGGATGTCGCGGTCGTGCAGCAGATAGGCGTCGGCAATGCCGGCCAGCCGCTTGACCGCCTCGTTGTTGTCGATCACCAGCGGCTCGCCGCCCGGATTGGCCGAGGTCATCACCAGCGCCAGCTGCTGCGGCACGTCGAGCCAGGCGGTGCCGGCCGGCCGGCCGGCATCGTCGTGGAACAGCAGGTAGTGCAGCGGCGTGTAGGGCAGCATCAGGCCGATCGTGGACAGGCCCGGCGAAACGCCCCACAGCTCCTCATCCACCGCGTCGGTCTTGTCGACCAGCACGATCGGACGCTCCGGCATCGCGAGCAGGTGCTCCTCGCGCCGCGACAGGTAGGCCCACTCGCGCGCCGAGGCGAGGCCGGAGACCATCACCGCGAACGGCTTGGCATCCCGGTCCTTGCTGGCGCGCAGCCGTTCGACGGTCTCCGGATTGCGCGCGTCGCAGACCAGGTGGAAGCCGCCCAGCCCCTTGATCGCGACGATCTCGCCGGTCAGGATGCGCAGCAGCGTGTCGGCGATCGGATCGCGCGTGGCGACCCGCACGCCGGAGGACTCCAGCAGCGCCAGGCGCGGGCCGCAGTCCGGACAGGCATTGGGTTCGGCATGGAAGCGGCGGTCCAGCGGCGTGTCGTATTCGTCCTGGCAGTCGGGACACTGGACGAAGCCGGCCATGCTGGTGTTGGTGCGGTCGTAGGGCAGCGCGCGGGTGATCGTGAAGCGCGGGCCGCAGTGGGTGCAGTTGATGAACGGGTAGCGCCAGCGCCGGTCGGACGGGTCGAACATCTCGCCCAGGCAGGTCGGACAGACGCCGCTGTCGTGGCCGATCGCGGTCGTCACCGCGCCGGCGCCGCTGGCCTCGATCGTGAAGCCCCGATCGTCCGGATCGGCCTCGCCGAGGTTGGAAATGACCGAGTCCACCCGCGCCAGCGGCGGTGCCTCACCGACCAGCCGGGCCATCAGCGCCGACAGGTCGCCGCGCGG
>JBNLET010000269.1:0-20850 GCA_050305135.1 Rhodocyclaceae bacterium
GGCGTTGCGGGTGCTGCCCGGCGTCGGGCCGCGTTCGGCCCAGCGCATGGCCTATCACCTGCTGCAGCGTGACCAGCAGGGCGCCCGCCGGCTGGCCGCGGCGCTCGGCCGTGCGCTCGACGTGCTGCGCCATTGCGAGCGCTGCAACAGCTTCTCGGAGCAGGACGTCTGCAGCCGCTGCGGCAATCCGGCGCGCGACGCGCGCCAGCTGTGCGTGGTCGAGATGCCGGCCGACCTGGCCGTGCTGGAGCAGAGCCAGAGCTACAACGGCCTGTACTACGTGCTGATGGGGCGGCTGTCGCCGCTCGACGGCATCGGCCCGCGCGAGCTCAAGCTCGAGCGCCTGGTGGCGCGGGCCATGGACGGCGCGGTCGAGGAGGTCATCGTGGCGACCAATTTCACCAACGAGGGCGAGGCCACCGCCCACCTGATCTCGGAGCTGATGCACGCCCGCGGCCTGAAGGTCAGCCGGCTGTCGCGCGGCGTGCCGGTGGGCGGCGAACTGGAGCACACCGACGCCGGCACGATCGCCCAGGCGCTGATCGAGCGGCGCCCGTTGTGAGCTTGGGCGCGGGTAGTCGCGGGAGGACGGAGGCGCGATGAGCGATGCGAAACTGCCGCTGGCCGGCGTGCGCGTGCTGGAGTTCGGCACGCTGATCGCGGGGCCGTTCTGCGCCCGCATCCTGGCCGAATTCGGCGCCGAAGTGATCAAGGTCGAATCGCCTGCCGGCGGCGACCCGCTGCGCAAGTGGCGCAAGCTGCACGAAGGCACCTCGCTGTGGTGGTATCTGCAGTCGCGCAACAAGCGCTCGCTGACGCTGAACCTGAAGCATCCCGAGGCGCTGGCGATCGCGCGCGAACTGGCGTCCCAGGCCGACATCGTGGTCGAGAACTTCCGTCCCGGCGTGATGGAGAAGCTCGGCCTCGGCTGGGAGGCTCTGTCCGAACTCAATCCCGGCCTCGTGATGGTGCGGCTGTCGGGCTTCGGCCAGAGCGGCCCGTTGCGCGACCAGCCCGGTTTCGGCGCGATCGGCGAGTCGATGGGCGGCTTGCGCTACATCACCGGCTACCCGGATCGCCCGCCGGTCAAGACCGGCATCTCGATCGGTGACTCGATCGCGGCGCTGTGGGCCGCGCTCGGCGCGCTGATGGCCTTGCGCCACCGCGAAGTGTCCGGCGGCCGCGGCCAGGTGGTGGACGTGGCGCTGTACGAGGCGGTGTTCGCGATGATGGAGAGCCTGCTGCCCGAATTCGACATGTTCGGCTTCGTGCGCGAGCGCACCGGCAACGTGATGCCCGGCATCACGCCGTCCAACACCCACACCAGCCGCGACGGCCGGCACGTCATCATCGGCGCCAACGGCGACGCGATCTTCAAGCGCCTGATGGCCGCGATCGGGCGCGCCGACCTGGCCGACGATCCACAATTGGCCGGCAACGCCGGCCGCGACGCGCGCGCCGCCGAGATCTACGCGGTGATCGACCAGTGGGTCGCGCAGCGCGAGCTGGAGGAGGTGCTGGCGCGCCTGAAGGAGGCCGAGGTGCCTGCGGCCCGCACCTACTCGGTCGAGGACATGGTGCGTGATCCGCAATACCTGGCGCGCGGCATGATCGAGCGGATGCGCCTGCCGGACGGCTGCGAGGTCGCGATGCCGGGCATCGTGCCGAAGCTCGGCGAAACGCCGGGCGGCACGCGCTGGCCGGGTCCGGCCCTGGGCGAGCACAGCACGGGGATCCTGCGCGAACTGGGCCGTTCGGACGAGGAAATCGCGCGTCTCAGAGCGGCTGGCGCTATCTGACGGCATGCTGCACCGCCGCATGGGCGCGCCCCCCAGGCGCCGCCCAAGTGCTGGTCAATGTCCTGTATCCGACATCTAAGTAGCTGATCAAGCGTGCGAAAATAGCAAAAGGCTTTCAATGTGGTGGGCTTTTTTGCTAGACTCCCGGGGTTTTTAATCCTGCAACATACTTTTTTCCTTTCACAGGGGAATCGGGTCTATGAGCGTTGATCAGAAGATGGACTGCGGTCGCCGGCGGCTATTGCTCGCCACGTCCGCGGCCGGCGGGGCGATGACCGTCGCCGCCGCAGTGCCCTTCGTGGCCAGCCTGACGCCGTCCGAGCGTGCCAAAGCAGCCGGCGCGCCGGTCGAGGCGGATATCGGCAAGCTGGCGCCGGGCGAAATGATGACTGTCGAGTGGCGGGGCAAGCCGGTGTGGATCCTGCACCGCACGCCGGAGATGCTGGAGTCGCTGAAGAAGACCGACGACAAGGTCAGCGATCCCGGTTCCGACAAGCCGATGCAGCCCGACTACGCCAAAAACGAGTACCGCTCGATCAAACCCGAGTACCTGGTGGTGGTCGGCATCTGCACGCACCTGGGCTGTTCGCCTTCGTCGAAGTTCAAGGAAGGTGCCGAAAGCGGTATCTCCGACGACTGGCCCGGCGGCTTCCTGTGCCCCTGCCACGGTTCGACCTTCGACCTGGCGGGCCGCGTCTACAAGAGCAAGCCCGCGCCGGACAACCTCGAGGTGCCTCCGTACAAGTATCTGACGGACGCGAAGATCGTTATCGGCGAAGACGGAAAGGCGTGAATCCATGAGCAAAGCACAAGCAGTCCTCGATTGGGTCGACGCCCGCTTCCCGCTGACTTCGACCTGGAAGGCGCATCTGTCCGAGTACTATGCGCCGAAAAACTTCAACTTCTGGTACTTCTTCGGCTCGCTGGCGCTGCTGGTGCTGGTGATCCAGATCGTCACCGGCATCTTCCTGGTCATGCACTACAAGCCGGATGCCTCGCTGAACTCGGCCGGCGTGCCGGTGGCCTTCGCCTCGGTCGAGTACATCATGCGCGACGTGCCGGGCGGCTGGCTGATCCGCTACATGCACTCGACCGGCGCCTCGGCGTTCTTCATCGTCGTCTATCTGCACATGTTCCGCGGCCTGATCTACGGTTCCTACCGCAAGCCGCGCGAGCTGATCTGGGTCTTCGGCACGCTGATCTTCCTGGCGCTGATGGCCGAGGCCTTCATGGGCTACCTGCTGCCGTGGGGCCAGATGTCCTACTGGGGCGCCCAGGTGATCGTCAACCTGTTCTCGGCGATTCCGGTCATCGGCCCCGACCTGTCGGTGGTGATCCGCGGTGACTACGTGGTCTCCGACGCGACGCTGAACCGCTTCTTCTCGTTCCACGTGATCGCCGTGCCGCTGGTGCTGATCGGCCTGGTGCTGGCGCACATCGTGGCGCTGCATGAAGTCGGCTCGAACAACCCGGACGGGGTCGAGATCAAGAAGAAGAAGGACGCCAACGGCATTCCGCTCGACGGCATTCCGTTCCACCCGTACTACACCGTCAAGGACATCGTCGGCGTGGTGGGTTTCCTGTTCGTGTTCTCGGTGATCGTGTTCTTCATGCCCGAGGGCGGCGGCTACTTCCTGGAGTTCAACAACTTCATCCCGGCCGATCCGTTGAAGACGCCGCCGCACATTGCACCGGTGTGGTACTTCACGCCGTTCTACTCGATGCTGCGTGCCGTCACCTATCCGCTGTTCGGCGTCGACGCCAAGTTCTGGGGCGTCATCGCGATGGGTGCCGGCGTGGTGGTCATTGCCTTCCTGCCGTGGCTGGACCGCAGCCCGGTCAAGTCGATCCGCTACAAGGGCCCGATCTTCAAGGCCGCCGTGGCGCTGTTCGTGGTGGCCTTCTTCATCCTCGGCTATCTCGGCGTGCTGCCGCCGACCCCGGTGCGCACGCTGGTCGCCCAGATCTGCTCGGTGATCTACTTCGGCTTCTTCCTGCTGATGCCGTGGTACTCCAAGCTCGACAAGTGCCAACCCGAACCGGAAAGGGTGAACTTCAAATGAGAACCCGTGCAATGAAACTCTTCAAGAAACTGCTCGGCGCGGCGCTGCTGGTTCCGGCGCTGGCGATGGCCTCCGGGCCCGAGCTGCATCTCGACAAGGCGCCGGTGTCCACCGATCCGGCCAACCTGCAGAACGGGGCCAAGTTCTTCGTCAACTACTGCCTGAACTGCCACGGCGCCAGCTACATGCGCTACAACCGGCTGACCGACATCGGCCTCACCGAGGACCAGATCCGCGACAACCTGATGTTCACGGCCGACAAGGTCGGCGAGCAGATGAAGATCGCGCTGCGCCGTGATGACGGCAATGCCTGGTTCGGCGCCGCGCCGCCGGACCTGACCGTGATCGCCCGCTCGCGCTCCTCCGAGTTCGGCAGCGGCGCGGACTGGATCTACACCTATCTGCGCCAGTTCTATCGCGACCCGAACCGCCCGACCGGCTGGAACAACGTGGTCTTCGAGAACGTCGGCATGCCGCACGTGCTGTGGGAGCTGCAGGGCGAGCAGCACGCCAAGATCAGCGAGGTCGATGACGGCCACGGCGGCAAGCACAAGGAGATCGAGCTCGAACTGGTCAAGCCCGGCAAGCTGTCGAAGGCGGAGTACGACCAGGCGGTGGCCGACCTGGTGTCCTACCTGGTCTGGATGGGCGAGCCGGTGGCCTCGGAGCGCAAGACCATCGGCGCCTACGTGCTGGCCGGGCTGGTGCTGCTGTTCGCTTTGTCCTTCGCCCTGAAGAAGGCCTACTGGAAGGACATCCACTAACAAGAGGGGGGCGCGGCTGGCCAGCCGTAGCCGCCTGAGAACCGCTTCGACCGAGGCGGCTGTGCTTGCCCACGAGGCTTGCCCAGCCGCCCCGAGCGCTTTTGGAGTTTCCAAACCATGATGAATCTCTATTCCGGCACGACGGACCCGTTCAGCCACCGTTGCCGGATCGTGCTGTTCGAGAAGGGCATGGATTTCCAGGTCATCGACGTCGATCTGTACAACAAGCCGGAAGACATCGCGGTCATCAATCCATACAACCGGGTGCCGGTGCTGGTGGACCGCGACCTGGTGCTGTATGAATCGAACATCATCAACGAATACATCGACGAACGTTTCCCGCATCCGCAGCTGATGCCGCCGGATCCTATCCTGCGGGCCCGGGCGCGCCAACTGCTGCATACCTTCGAGAACGAAATCTTCGTTTCGGTGATCGAACTGGAAGCCGGCGGCAAGGGCGTCGACAAGGCCAAGCAGAACGTGCGCGAGCAACTGACGCAGCTGGCGCCGATCTTCACGAAGCAGAAGTTCATGCTGGGTGAGGACTTCTCGATGCTCGACGTCGCCATCGCCCCGCTGCTGTGGCGGCTGGAGCACTATGGCATCGAACTCGGCAAGGCTGCCGCGCCGCTGATGAAGTACGCCGAGCGGATCTTCAGCCGGCAGGGTTTCATCGATGCGCTGACGCCGTCCGAAAAGGTGATGCGCCGCTGAAAGGAGGGCCCTGGCGGCCCACCCGGAAGCATTTTCCAGGAGACCCGATGACCGTATCCACCAAGCCCTATCTGATCCGAGCCATCTACGAGTGGTGCGTCGACCAGGGCTATACGCCTTACGTCGCGGCCGCGGTGGACGAGCGCACCCGGGTACCGGCCGGATACGCCCAGGACGGCCAGATCGTGCTGAACGTATCGCCGGAGGCCACCGGCGGTCTGCAGATGGGCAACGACCTGATCACGTTCCAGGCCCGGTTCGGCGGTGTCGCGCAGGCGATATCGATCCCGACCGGCAACGTGGTCGCGATCTATGCGCGCGAGAACGGCCGCGGCATGGCCTTCGAAGTCGAAGGGGCGCAACCGCCGGGGCACGACGAGGCGCTGGAGGCCGAGACCGAAGCGCCGGTCAGCGGACGGCCGCCCGAGGCCGCGCCGGACGAGGAGGCGCCGGCGGGTGCCAAGGGCGCGCATCTGCGCATCATCAAGTAGGGCCGGACGCATTCACGTTCGCGGCGGCGAGGGAGCGGTCATGGAAGCACTCCAACTCGGCGAGGAATTGCGCCTGGGCCTGCCGCGCATGGACGAAGTGCACGCCGACTTCGTCGACTGCTACAACCGCCTGGCCGCAGCGGCGGGCGACGAATTCCTCGCCGCGCTGGACGCCTTGATCGCCCATTGCGAGGCTCATTTCGGGCTCGAGAACGCGTGGATGGAGGCGACGCGATTTCCCGGTTGCCACCGCGCAGAGCACGATCGGGTGCTGCAGGTCATGCGCGACATCCGCCGCCTCGCCGACCGGGGCGAGCTGGGCCCGGGGCGGCAACTGGTGCGCGAGATCCCGGAATGGTTCCGTACTCATGCGACGGGGATGGATGCGGCCTTGGCTTTCCATCTCGAGAGCATCGGTTTCGACACCGCGACCGGCCGGCCGGCGCCCGGCGGGCAGCCGCCGGTGGCCGACGACGAGGGGGCGGAGCGGCCGCGCTGCAGCTGAGCCGCCGCGGCTCAAGATTGGCGCGCCGTGGTCGATAGCCGATGGGATCCGTCCCAGTGCGAGCGCCATGAGCGTCCAGTACCAGAAACTCAATGCCGGCGAAATCGCCATCGGCCAACCGGTGCCGTGGCCCCTCTACGACGAGAACCGGAAGCTGCTGCTGGCGCGTGGCGTCAAGCTGCAGTCGGCGCGCCAGCTCGAGGCGTTGATGGAGCGCGGCTTGTTCCGCGTCATCACGCCGGTCGCGATGCCGGTGCGCGAAGAGGAGCCGGAGGCCGGGCAGAAGGAAGACATCCGCCGGCTGGAGGACATCCGGCTCGGCATCGGCGACGTGCTGCAGATGCAGAGCCGTGCGGCCGGTGACGAGAACCGCTATCACGTCCGGCTGATCGGCTTCGCCAAGGGCCGGGCGGTGATCGTCACGACGCCGACCGCCAACGGCCAGCTGGTGATGCTGCGCGAGGGGCAGGCCTTCGTCGTCCGGCTGTTCGCCGGCAAGAGCGTCTACGCGTTCGCGACCGCGGTGCAGCGGATCACCAGCGTGCCGTTTCCGCACGTCTTCCTCGAGTATCCGCGCGAGGTGCGCGGCCTGGTCGTAAGGCAGGGCGCGCGCGCCAAGGTCGCGATCATCTGCGCGATCAGCGGTGGCAGCGGCCAGGCCGCCAGCATCGTCGACCTGTCGGTCGGCGGCGCGATGCTCGTCGCGCGCCAGCCGGTGGCCGACCGCAACGCGGCGATCACGATCAGTTTCAAGGTCGAGATCCATGGCCTCGAGCAGATGCTGAAGGTGCCGGGCATCGTCCGCAGCATCCGGCCGGAGGCGGCGCCGGACGGCAGCGGCACCCGCTACCAGCACGGCATCCAGTTCGAGGGCCTCGATTCCGCGACCCAGGTCGCCCTGTCCGGCTTCGTCTACCAGACCCTGTTCGAGCAATCCGCCGAGCTGTGAGCGCGCCGCTCAGGCCCGGAACGGGAAGTCCGGCGCGGGCCGCTGGCCGCACATCAGGCGTGCCAGGCTGTCGGCCGAGCCGCAACTGAGGGTCCAGCCCAGCGTGCCGTGGCCGGTGTTCAGCCACAGGCCGGCAATGCCGCTGGCACCGATGTGCGGAACGTTGGACGGCGTTGCCGGCCGCAGGCCGCACCAGTGCTCCACGCCGTCCGTCTCGCCGGCGCCCGGGAAGTGTTCTTCGAACCAGGCCAGCAGCGCGCCGGAGCGGGCCGGGTTGGGAGACAGATCGAAGCCGTTCAGTTCGGCGGTGCCGGCGACCCGGATGCGATCGCCGAGGCGCGAACAGACGATGCGCCGACGCTCCTCGGTCAGGCTGACGCCAGGTGCCCGTGCCGGATCCTTCAGCGCTATGCTGACCGAGTAGCCCTTGACCGGATAGATGTCGAGACGGCGGCCGGCGGGCAGCATGGCCGCGGAGTAGCTGCCCAGGCACAGCACGACGGCGTCGGCGGCGATCACCGCGTCCGTGCCGTCGGCCCGACGCACGCGGACCCCGGTGACGCGGCCTTGTGCCAGGCACAATGCCTCGACCCGGGTATCGAACTCGAACCGTACGCCGGCCTCGCGGCAGCGCGTCGCCAGCGCCCGCACGAACAGATGCGCGTCGCCGGATTCGTCGTCGCGCGCATACAGGCCGCCGACGAGCGCGTCCGGATCGTCGGCCAGTGCCGGTTCGATCCGCTCGCAGGCGCCGCGGTCGAGCAGTTCGGTCGCGATGCCCAGTCGGGCCAGTTCCTCGACCCGCGATGTGCCCGCCTTCATCTCGCCGCCATCGCGAAACAGATGCAGGATGCCGTCGCAGCGTTGCCCGTAGTCGAGCCCGAGCTGCCGGCGAAGCTCGCGCAGGCACTGCCGGCTGTGGATCGCCAGCGCCGCGATCGCGCGGGTGTTGCGGGCACTGCGCGCGGGCAGGCATTCCCGTGCGAATGCCAGCGCCCAGCGCCACAAGGCGGGATCGAGACGCGGACGCAGCAGCAGCGGCGCGTCGTCGCGGCCGAGCCATTTCAGCACCGTCGCCGGCGCCGACGGGTTGGACCAGGGCTCCGGGTGGCTGACCGAGATCTGCCCGCCGTTGGCGAAGCTGGTTTCCAGCGCCACGCCGGCGCGGCGTTCCAGCACCTGTACGTCGAAGCCGGCGCGGTCGAGGTACCAGGCGCTGGTCACGCCGGTCAGGCCGGCGCCCAGCACCAGCACGCGCTTGGGGATGGTTGCGGAATGCACGATCTCGTATCTGGCGGCAGCAGGGTCTGCGGACATGTATCCGATGGACCACCGCATAGATGTCCGCAGACCCTAAACGACCGCATCGGAGCGGCGATTCTAACCCCCCGCGGCGCTGCGCGAGAAAGCCGTGCGGAGCCGGGCAGCCGACGCCGCAGTGCGCGCGCAGGCGGTTCGCGGGATAATCCGCGTTGCCGCGCAGTGCGCCCCCGGAGATCCAGATGAAACGCAAGACATTGACCCAGTTCCTGATCGAGCAGCAGCGCAAGGCCTTCGTCACGGCCGACCTGCGGCTCACGGTCGAAGTCATTGCGCGGGCGGTCAAGGCGATCGGCTGCAGCGTGGCCAAGGGGGCGCTGGCCGGCGTACTCGGCGAGGCCGGCTCGGACAACGTGCAGGGCGAGGCGCAGAAGAAGCTCGACGTGATCGCCAACGAGATCCTGCTGCAGGCCAACGAGTGGGGCGGCCACCTGGCGGCGATGGCTTCCGAGGAAGAGGAGGGCATCTGGAAGATCCCCTCCGACTATCCGAAAGGGGGTTACCTGCTGCTGTTCGACCCGCTCGACGGCTCGTCGAACATCGACGTCAATATCTCGGTCGGCACGATCTTCTCGGTGCTGAAATGTCCGCGCAACACCGTCGAGCCGAACGAAGCGTCCTTCCTGCAGCCGGGCAGCGCGCAGGAAGTCGCGGGGTACGCGCTGTACGGCCCGTCGACGCTGCTGATCCTGAGCGTGGGCAGCGGCGTGCATGGTTTCACGCTGGACCGGGAGATGGGCAGCTTCCTCTACACCCATCCGGACATGCGGATTCCCGAAGAGACGGCCGAGTACGCGATCAATTCGTCCAACGCGCGCCACTGGGAGCCACCGGTGCAGCGCTACGTGGCCGAGTTGCAGCAGGGCGCGAGCGGACCGCGCGGCAAGGACTACAACATGCGCTGGGTGGCCTCGATGGTGGCGGACGTGCATCGCATCCTGACCCGCGGCGGCGTCTTCATGTACCCGCTGGACGAGAAGTCGCGCAGCAAGGGCGGCAAGCTGCGCCTGATGTACGAGGCCAATCCGATGGCGATGCTGGTCGAGCAGGCCGGCGGCGCCGCCAGCACCGGCCGCCAGCGGATTCTCGAGGTGCCGCCGGAGCGGCTCCATCAGCGCGTGCCGGTGATCCTCGGCTCGAAGACCGAGGTCGAGCAGGTTGAGTCGTATTACCGGGCCTAGGGCTTCGATTCGCGGCAAGCGCGAGCCCGGCGGCGGCACTCCGGCCCCCGGCCGGCGTTCGAGGATCGGCCGGCTTGCGCTGCGGCTGGCCCTCGCGGCCGTGCTGCTGGGCGCCGTCACGGCGCGGGCAGCCGACATCGAGCTGCAGGCGCCGGACGCGCTGGCGCCGCTGCTCGAGCGCCACCTGTCGGCGCTGCAGGGCGATCAGCAGGCGATGCTGGGCGATCCGACCGATCGCATCGCATTGCTGCGGCGTACCCGCCGTGAGGCCGGGAACCTGCTCGCGACCGAGGGCTACTTCACGCCGGACGTCTCGCTGCAGCAGGCCGGCGAGCGCTGGCGTCTGGTGGTGGAGCCCGGGCCGAGGGCACGGATCGCCAGCTTCGACCTGACCCTCAAGCCGGGCAGCGGCTTGAGCGTTGAGCAGGCGGACAAGCAACTCGCGGCCCTGCGCGAGCGCTGGCCGCTGCCGCAGGATGCGCCGTTCCGGCAGGCGCAGTGGGATGCGGGCAAAGCCGCGCTGCTGGTTGGTCTGACCAGGAAGGAGTTCGCCGCAGCCAGGATCAGCGCCAGCCTGGCCAAGGTGGATCCCGACAAAGCGACGGTCCGCCTGTCGGTCGAGCTGGATCCGGGGCCCCGATTCCGCTTCGGAGAACTCAGCGTCGAGGGCCTCGACCAGTACTCCGAAGACCTGGTGCGCCGCTACGGTCCGCCCGAGCCGGGTGCGCCGTACGACGAGGACCGCCTGCTCGACTTTCAGACCCGCCTGCAGAACACGCCCTACTTCGCCTCGGCGGTGGTGGATATCGAGCGGGATCCGGCAGCAGCGGCGGCGACGCCGGTGCGTGTACGGCTGACCGAGGCCAAGCCGCGGCGGCTGAGCCTGGGCGGCGGCTTCAGCTCCAACAACGGTTATCGGGCGGAAGTCGGCTATCGCGACGCGAACCTGTTCGGGCGGGCCTGGCAACTGGTCAGCGGCCTGCGCATCGAGCAGAAGGAACTGCTGGCCTTCGCGGACGTCTTCCTGCCGCCCGACCGGGCCGGCTTCCAGGACAGCGTCGGCGCGCTGCACGAGCGCAGCGACCACGAGGGGCTGCGCGTGTCGCGCGAGGCCCTCGGCGTGACCCGAACCTATCCGTGGCAAAAGGGCGAAGTCAGCGTTTCGATCCGCTACCAGCGCGAACGTACCGAGCCGGACGGCGGCATCGCCAGCACCCAGAAGGCGTTGACCGGAGACGTTTCACTGCTGTGGCGCGAAGTGGACAGCGTGATCGAGCCCCGTCGCGGCTTCGTCGCCTTCGGTCGCCTCGGCGGCGCCGGCAAGGCCGTGCTGTCGACGCAGAATTTCGTGCGCGCCTACGGCCGCCTGCAGGCCTATTTCCCGGTCGGCGAGCGCGACGTGCTGAGCCTGCGCGGCGAAACCGGCAAGACCCTGGCGACGAGCCGCGACGGCATTCCGCAGGATTTCCTGTTCCGCGCCGGCGGCACCCAGTCGGTGCGGGGCTACGCCTATCGAAGCCTCGGTGTCGAGCAGGGCGACGCCATCGTCGGCGGCCGCTACCTGGCCACCGCCAGTGCCGAATACACCCACTGGCGCCCCGACGGTTTCGGCTACGCGGCCTTCGTGGACGCCGGCAATGCGGTGGACGACCCGGATGCATACCGCCCGCTGGTCGGCTACGGCGTCGGCGGGCGCTGGAAGAGTCCGGCTGGGCCATTGGCGATCGATCTCGCCTACGGCCAGGACGAGAGGCGGTTTAGGCTGCACTTCGCCATTCTCGTCGCGTTCTAGCACCTCCGGCCGGCTTGCGCGAGCCTTTCGCCGACGCGGTCCGGCGTGCTCGAAAGTGCCGGTTTGCAGCGCTTGTTGCATCCGTACAACAGAGCCGCCGACCATCCCGTCAGAATCCGGCCTTTCCCTTGCCATGGCCTTCGGCCATTACGCAAAATCGCTGCAACTTCTCAATCGAGAGGTAAGTCGGGGCGTATTGCATTTGCCCCCAACTTGAAGCCAAGAGGAGAAACACATGCAGAAAAAACTGATCGCTCTGGCCGTGGCTGGCCTGGTCGCCGCTCCGGCCTTTGCTCAGTCCAACGTCACCGTCTACGGCATCGTCGATGCCGCCGTTGCCTACGGCAAGCAGGGCGACGCCAAGTACACGGGCCTGCAAAACGGCATCCTGTCCGGCAACCGCTTCGGCCTGAAGGGCTCCGAAGACCTCGGCAACGGCCTGGCGGCCGTGTTCGCGCTGGAGCAGGGCTTCAGCGTCGGCGACGGCTCGCCGAACTCCGGTCGGCAGTTCCACCGCCAGTCCTGGGCCGGCCTGAAAGGCGGCTTCGGCACGGTCGCCCTGGGTCGCCAGTACGCTCCGGGCTTCCTGTGGACCGCTCGCATCACCAACGCCGTCGGCGCAGGCATCTATGAGCCGCAGTCGATCCTGTCTGCTCAGAGCGGCATGACCATCACCCCGAACTCCCCTGCTCGCTGGGACAACTCGGTCTCCTACGACACGGGTAACATGGGCGGCCTGAACGTGCGCGTCATTTACTCGTTCCAGAGTGCCCAAGCTGAGTCCGACAATGCTGCTTCGTCGCTGCCGGACGACGCTACCGACGACGACAAGTTCGGCCTGGGCGTGGCCTACAAGGCCGGCCCGCTGAACGTCGGTCTGGTCTACCACAAGTCCAAGGGTGCCGACGAGGACCTGGACGAAGTGTATCTGGCCGGTGCCTACGACTTGGGCGTCGTGGCCCTGAATGCCAGCGTCCAGCAGGCCAAGCGTGACGACAACGCCGCTGCAGGCGTGACCGAAATCGACGCCATGATCTACACGATTGGCGCAACCGTTCCGGTCGGTGCTGGCACGATCCACGCCGCGGTCGGCCAGCTGTCCGACGACGTGAATGACGACGCCGACTCCACCTCGGCCTCCATCGGCTACAGCCAGGCGCTGTCGAAGCGCACCGATGTCTACGCCATGCTGAACTACACCGACAACGACGACAACGCGTCGCATGGTGTGCTCTTGCGCCAACCCGAAGAGGCTGGCGAGAGCTCCACCTCGGTGGCCTTCGGTCTGCGTCACAAGTTCTGATCGCTTTTCCGGCGATCGAACGACAGGACGGGCGCTTCGGCGCCCGTTTTCGCGTCTACCGGCGCCCAACTACTGCAGTTTCTTCAGGTAGTCCTTCGTGAACAGCTTGGCCGGGATGTTGCGCGGCAGCATGTCCTGGTAGGTCAGGATCGAAACCTTGCCATCCTTCAGTGCGTCGGTCATGACCAGGCGCGTCGGCCGGATCTCGCCGGCGATCTTGCGATACTCCTCGTAGGTGCATGCCTTCAGCAGACGTCCCGACAGCGAGAAGAACTCGGACTTCAACGGGCGGCCGTTGCCCGCATCGACCCACAGCTTGACCCGTGCATAGGTGACGCCCCGTTCCGCGGCCTTGAGGTCGAGGACGTGGGCATCGCGCCCGTCCAGCGGCTCGCTGCCGGCCAGAGTGGCCACGTAGTCGCCGGAAAAATTGGCGCGCGCCAGATCGCCGTTGGCGACCTGGCCGGTCAGCCGCTGCGACAGCGACAAACGGACCGGCTGCGAGACCCGCGGCAGGAAGACCCACAGGTCGCGCCCCTTCATCAGCAGCGCCTGGCCGCGCTCCGAGGCCGGTTCCATCGTCAGCACGACGGAATCCTCCTTGCCCTTCGACAGCACCCGGTATTTGCGCACGTCGGCGTCGGCGCCCGGCTCGCGGCTTTCGATCGTGATGTCCACCTGGAAGTCGGATGCAGGGAAGCGAATCTCGTCGGCGCGTTCGACCATTCTGTCCGCATCGGGCGGCGCCGCCTGCAGGCCCCGCGAGGCGACGCCGAGGGCCATGGCGACCGCCAGTGCGATGTATGCCACGCGTGGGCGCGAACGCGTTCCTAGGGTGCTTAGCACGATGGTATCCTCCTCGCTTTGAGCGTTCACAAGGGCCTGAATGGCGATCGTCGAACTGCACAATGTTAGCAAGCGCTACCGCCTTGGGGAGCAGGATGTCACAGCGCTCTCGAACGTCTCGCTATCGATCGAGGAAGGCGTCTTCCTGGCCATCGCCGGCCCCTCGGGCAGCGGCAAGTCGACGATGCTGAACATCATCGGCTGCATCGACACGCCCAGCCAGGGGCGGGTCACGGTCAACGGCCACGATGTCTCCGGGCGGACGCCCGACCAATTGGCGGATCTGCGCGCACGTACGATCGGCTTCATCTTCCAGACCTTCAATCTGCTGCCGGTACTGTCGGCGGCCGAAAACGTCGAGTACCCGCTGTTGCAGTTTCCGGAGCTGTCCAAGGCCGAGCGTGCCGAGCGGGTCGGCAAGTACCTCGCGATGGTCGGCCTGAGGAAATATGCCGAGCATCGGCCCAACCAGCTTTCGGGCGGGCAGCGCCAGCGAGTCGCGATCGCCCGTGCGCTGGCGACCCATTCCAAGATCGTGCTGGCGGACGAACCGACCGCGAATCTGGACCGCAAGACCGGCGAAGGCATTCTCAAGCTGATGAAGGAAATCAACCGCAAGGCGGGAACGACCTTCATCTTTTCCACCCACGACCGTAGGGTGATGAACATGGCCGATCGGCTGGTCCGCATCGAGGACGGGCAGATCACCAAGTTGGGAGCGCAGGGCGAGAGCGGCTGGGTCTTCGTGCAGGATCGGACCAGGGACGAAGAGGATCCCGAGGTCTAGCGCGGCTTTGTCGGATCAACAATCAGAACACAATCGGGGAGTCCGGATGCTGAAGAAGGGCATGGCGCTGTTGCTGCCGCTGGTGTCCGCCGCAGGATCGGCCGGCGCGGCAGACATGTTGGACGATCTGCTGGCGATGCCCGGCGAGAAGGCCGAGGCGGTTCAGACCTTCGGCTTCGTCGAGGCGGCGGCTGCGCGCAGCTACGTCGGCGACGATCACTGGTCCAAGCTGCGGCTGCGCGCAGAGGGCGGCGCCGGCGGATCCCTCGGCGGCGGCGTACGCTGGCGGCTGGCGCTGCGGGCCGATGGTGATCACGCCTACGTGATCGAGGACGAGCACTATCCGCTCGAGGTGCGACGCAACCAGCGCTCGGATTTTGCGATCCGCGAAGCCTACCTCGACGTGCCGGCCGGCGGGCTGGAGTTCCGCCTCGGACGGCAACACATCGTCTGGGGCGAGATGGTCGGCCTGTTCTTTGCCGACGTGGTGTCGGCGCGCGATATGCGCGAGTTCTTCCTGCCCGACTTCGACCAGCTGCGGATTCCCCAGTGGGCGGCGCGGGCGGAATACTTCGGCGACGACGACGTACATGCCGAACTGGTCTGGATTCCGATTGCGACCGTGGACGAGATCGGCAGGCCGGGATCCGACTTCTATGCCTTCCAGCCCGAACTGCCGTTTCCGACCACGATCGCCCGGCCGGAGGATCCGCCCAAGCGGCTCGGCCACGGCAACCTCGGTGCCCGAGTCGGCAGGCTGGTCTCGGGTTGGGACCTGACCGCGTTCTACTACAACAGTATCGACGTCAGTCCCGTCTACCGATTCGACCCCGCTACGCTCACTTTTACGCCCCGCCACGAGCGTATCCAGCAGGTCGGTGGTACCGTATCGAAGGATTTCGGCAGCCTGGTATTCAAGACCGAGGCGGTGGCGACGCGCGGACGCAGGTTCAGCACGGTCCGCGTCGGTGCCGAGGACGCGTTGTTCGAATCGGACACGCTGGACTACGCTGTGGGCCTGGACATTCCGATTGCCGATCGGTGGCGCTTCAACGCCCAGCTGTTCGGCCGCCGCATGTTCTCGCTCGACGGCGGAGCCCTGACCGATGCCAACGAGTCCGGAGGGACGCTGTTGGTAAACCGGCATTTCGGCGACGACGTCGAGGCGGAAATCCTGCTCGTTGCGGGATTCAACCGGGGGGACTACATGCTGCGGCCGAAGATTGAATGGCGGATACAGGACAACTGGCGCCTGCGCACCGGCCTGGACGTCTTCGGCGGTGACGAGTCCGGCCTGTTCGGCCGTTTCGACCAGAGCGACCGGGCCTATCTGGAGGCCCGCCGGTCGTTCTGACGATGGTGCCCCGGGGAAGGCAAGATGCAACCGGTCTTCTTCGGGCTGTTTTGGCCGTGCATGGCCGGGTGCAGGTTGCTGGAACGTGCATTTGTTCCTTCGGCAGCGAGCGGTTGCGTTCGTAGCATGACGCTTGTTTTGGCTCGGGGCAGTTGACCCGCGCCGCATCAGGAGAACACAGGGTGAAAATGTCGACTCTAGGCGGGTCAACCGCGCAGATCTTCCGTAGCTTCCTGCTGATCGTCGCAACTCTTGCTTTGCTGGCGGGGTGTGCCACCAAGTATCCGCCGGCGCCGCAGTCGGCGTCGTCACCCGATTACAACTATATGATCGGTCCGGACGATTCGATCAACATCGTCGTCTGGCGCAATCCAGAATTGTCCACCACGGTGCCCGTTCGTCCGGACGGCAAGATCACGACGCCGCTCGTGGAAGACCTGCCGGCGATGGGCAAGGATGCCAGCACCCTGGCCCGCGACATCGAGAAGGCCTTGTCCAAGTACATCCGCGATCCGGTCGTCACCGTCATCGTGAACAAGTTTGTCGGGCCGTACAGCGAACAGATTCGGGTGATCGGCGAGGCCGCCAAGCCCCAAACGCTGCCCTACCGGCAGAAGATGACCTTGCTGGACGTGATGATTGCGGTCGGTGGCATCACCGATTTCGCCGACGGGAATGGCGCTTCGATACTGCGTACCTCCGAAGGCAACAAGCAATACAGCATCCGGCTGACCGATCTGCTCAAGCGGGGCGACGTGTCGGCGAACGTCGAAATGCGTCCGGGTGATGTGCTGATCGTGCCGCAAAGCTGGTTCTAAGAGACTCGCTCATCGAGCACTGGCGGGAAGCAAGATGGAAGAAGTCATTCGGCAACTGGTCGGCTACCTGCGTGGCATGTGGCTGTATCGATGGTGGGGGCTGGCGGCCGCGTGGATCGTCGGCATCGGTGGGGCGGTGGGCATCTATCTGATGCCCGACCGCTACGAATCCTCGGCGCGCATCTACGTGGATACTCAGTCGGTGCTGAAGCCGCTGATGTCCGGGCTCGCGATCCAGCCCAACATCAATCAGCAGATTGCCATTCTGAGCCGCACGCTGATCAGCCGCCCGAACGTGGAGAAGCTGATCCGGATGGCCGATCTGGATCTGGCGATTCGAACCGAGAAGGAACGTGAGGCCTTGATCGGGAAGCTCACCTCGGAACTGAAGATTTCGGGCAGCGGTCGCGACAACATCTATCGATTGTCCTACATGGACAACAGTGCGGAAATCGCCAAGCGTGTCGTGCAATCGCTGATGACGATCTTCGTCGAGTCGGGCCTTGGCGACAAGCGCAAGGATACGGACAGCGCTCGCCGTTTCATCGAGGAACAGATCCTTGCCTACGAACAGAAGCTGGAGGACGCGGAAAACCGGCTGAAGGAATTCAAGCTCAAGAACATGGCCTACATCGGAGATGGCCGGCAGGACTACTTTGGCCAACTCGCGCAGGTTGGCTCGGAATTGGCGCAGGCCAGGCTTGCGCTGCACGAGGCGGAGCAGTCGCGCGACGCCATGCAAAGACAGCTGCTTGGCGAGGAGCCGGTCCTGCTGCCCGATGCGCCGGACAAGTCGGACATGGTGATTCCGGAGATCGACGGACGCATCGACGCGCTGAAAAAGAATCTCGATAGTCTGCTGCAGCGCTACACGGAGGCCCATCCGGACGTGATTGGAGCCCGTCGGGTGCTCGCCGACCTGGAGGCGCAGAAGGCCGCGGAACTGAAGAAGCGCAAGAATAGTGCACCGGAGCGCGTCAGTTCGCTCAACGCCAACCCGGTCTACCAGCAGATGAAGCTTTCGCTGTCCGAGAGCGAGGCGCGCGTTGCCTCGCTGCGGGCGCGTGTGGCGGCGCATCAGGCGCGGCTGGAGAGCCTGAAGGCAGCGGCCGAGCTGGTGCCTCAGATCGAAGCCGAGTTCGCACAATTGAACCGCGACTACGGCATACACAAGAAGAACTACGATTCGTTAGTGGCCCGTCGCGAGTCGGCCAACATGTCGGTGGACATGGAGTCCACTTCCGGCATGGCCGAGTTCCGCGTCATCGACCCGCCTTCGCAGCCACTCAAGCCAGCGGCTCCGAACCGTCTCGTGCTGATGCCGCTGGCAGGGCTTGCGGCGCTTGCTGCCGGTGCCGCAATTGCTTTCCTGTTGAGCCAGATTCGGCCAACTTTCCAGGATGCCCGCGCTCTTCGTGAAGTCACCAGGCTGCCGTTGCTGGGCTGCGTATCGCTGGTGCCGGACGAAGGCCGCCGCCGCCGCCGCCGCCGCTCGTTGATCTTGTTCGCCGGCGGTGTGACCAGCCTGGTGGGCGCATTCGCCGTGCTGACCGTATTGCTCGCCGTAATGCGAATCGGCTGAGCCAGGAGCCAATGTGAGTCTGATCGAAAAAGCGGTAGAACGGCTGGACAAGCTCAAGCAAGCTGGTGTGATCGTACCGGAGAAGGCGGAGAAGCCGGCGCCTGCGCCAATAACTCCGAAACCTGCCGCTGCGCCCTCGGCGTCGGCCGGCGAGGTCGAGCAGGCGCAGCGGACGATTCCCCGGCGTTCGGGCGAGCCGGGGCGCGAAGTGCTGGCCACACCCGACGAGCAGCGGCGCGCCAAGGCTCGACCGGGTGAAGACACGCCGTTTGCCGAGATCAACGTCGAGCGGCTCGCTTCGATGGGCATGGTGACGCCGGACCGCCCGCGCTCGCCGGTTGCGGAAGAATATCGGTTGATCAAGCGGCCGGTGCTGACCAATGCCCAGGGCAAAGGGGCCAGCCTGGTAGAGAACGGCAACTTGATCATGGTCACCAGCGCGTTGCCGGGCGAGGGCAAGAGCTTTACGACCATCAACCTCGCCGTCAGCATCGCGATGGAGCTGGATTACACCGTCCTGCTGGTGGATGCGGACGTCTCCAAGCCATCGGTTCTTGACATCCTGGGCTTTCCGCCCGCGAAGGGATTGATGGACGTATTGGTCGGGCGTGAGCCGGATCTCGCCAGCGTGTTGATGCGTACCAACATCGAGAAGCTTGCGATTCTTCCGGCCGGCATGCCGCACCAGAACGCGACCGAGTTGCTGGCCAGTGAATCGATGAACCGGCTGCTGGAGGAAATGGCCTCCCGTTACTCGGACCGCGTGATCATTTTCGATTCGCCGCCGCTGCTCGTGACTACCGAGGCGCGCGCGCTGGCGAGCCACATGGGCCAGATCATCATGGTCGTCGAGGCCAATCGGACGCCGCAGGGCGTCGTAGGCCAGGCTCTGGCAACGATCGAGAACTGTCCGATCAGGATGATGCTGCTGAACAAGTCCACCGATACGAACGCTGCTGGCTATGGCTATGGTTATGGCTACGGTTATGGCTACGGCGAGGGGGCGGACAGTGCGGCGGCCGCCTGAGTCCCGCCGCGCCCTTCGCGCCCTTGCGGCAGCCACATGCGTCGCCTCGCTGGCAATGCCGGCCGGGGCTCGTTCGCCGCAATGGAGCTACTTCGGGTCGCTGTCCGAGACGCTGACGGACAACGCGAACGCGCGGGGCGGCGGGGAGACCGATGCGGACCAGATCACCACTGCAACCCTGGGTAGCTCTGTCGCGCTGACGGGCGGGCGGGTCAAGGGCTTCCTTCGTCTGAGCGGACAGGCCAAGAACTACGCCGACAATGACGCGAAAAACACTTCGTACGTGCTGGGCAACGGCAATGCCTCGGCGGAACTCGTCGACGACAGCCTTTTTCTCGAAGTAAACGGTTCCGTGCGCCGCGAGAACAAGTCGGCATTTCAGGCAACATCGGTGGATGACAGCATCGACTCGGACAACCGCACCCTGATACGCCGCGCCGGTGCGACGTTGAGAGCGCCGCTCAATCTCGGCAGTGGTATTGGCGGCGAGGCCAGCCTGCGCTTCACGAGGACCTCGGGCAGCGACATCTTTCGGGGTGCCCGCCGCAGCAAGACGTTCGCCACCAACCTGGGGGATACCCACGCCTTCGGCGACTTTGGCTGGAGCGCCAATTTCGTGCGTCAGCAGTTCGAAGGGGATGCTCGCCTGGGCGACACCGATGTCCAGAGCATCCGGGCCGCGTTGCTGTACCACTATTCCCCCCAATTGCTCTTGCAACTGACCGGTGGGCACGAGAAGAACGATTACGAGGCCGGCAATGATCAGAGCTTCTATACGAAGGGCGTCGGAGCAACGTGGTTGCTGAGCCAGCGTACCAGCATCGATGCCAATGTCGAGAAGCGCTTCTTCGGTACCGGTTACAAGCTGGGCGTGCAGCACAGTAGGCCGCTGTCGAGCTTGCGCCTGAGCTACGTCAAAAACGTGTCCTCCATCGAGGACGCCACCTTTCTCAGTCTCGAGGAGATTGCCTATCGCGAGCTGTTCGTCAGTCTGGCATCCCAGATCCCGGACCCGGCGGAGCGCGACAGCGTAGCCAGAAGCCTGGCAGAGACGATTCCGAACGGTGCGACGACCTTTGCGAGCTTCGTCACCAACAGCTTCAGCGTCAGTCGGCGGCTGCAATTGACCGGCTCGCTTGTCGGCGCCCGCAACGTCCTGTCGGCCAGCGTCGGTAGCAGCAACAACGAACGAATCGGAAGCACCAGCGGGCTGGCCGCCGAAGACGACTTCGCCTCGTTCAGCCGAATCAAGACACGACGGGCCTCGCTGTCGCTGACCCATCGCCTGAGCGGGAAGAGTTCACTGTCGGCAGCAGTCAATGTTAGCAATTCGAAGGGAAGTGGTGTCAGCAGTCAGGATGTCACACGCCGTTCGCTGACCGTCGGCTATAACACCCGCATTGGGCCCCACACCACCGGAGCCGCCTCGGTACGCCGACAAAGGTCCACCGGTACCTCCGAATTCACCGAGAACGCGCTCGTCGTCTCGCTGAGCGCGCGCTTCTGAGCCTGACCCGATGTACGAATCCTTCTACGGGCTGCGAGCGAAACCGTT
>JBNLET010000270.1:0-21675 GCA_050305135.1 Rhodocyclaceae bacterium
CCTCCAGCCCCGCGCCGTGCGGGGTCGTGCGTAAGCTTCCCGCAGGTCTCGACGTCAACCCGGTCACGAGACCCAAACCGGGAAGTGCGATGACCGACGATACCGGAGCGCAGGCCAGCGCCGAGCTGGGCGACAAGGGACTGCAGCGACTCACGGCCGAACTGCGGGCGCTGCTGGATGTGCGCGATCGCAGCTACGGCCTGCCGGCGCGCGACTACCCGCAGTGCTTCGTCGGCAGCGAGGCGGTATCGGCGATGGTGCTGGCCGGGATCGCCAGCGATGCGGCCGATGCGGTGCGCCTCGGCAACCTGCTCGTCGAGGCCGGCGTGCTGCGCCACGTGCTCGACGAGCACCCCTTCCGCGACGCCTATCTGTTCTACCGCTTCTCGGACGACGCCGGTCACGGCCGGCCGCTGCGTCACGAGGATGGCCAGCCGGTCAGCTGGGCGGATTTTCTCGCGCCGCCCCGACGCGGCGAGGTCGACACCTCGGGGCTGCAGGCGCGCATCCCGGAGCGCGACCCGGAGCTGTCGTCGTTCCTGGCGGACGAACTCGATCACATCGGCATCGCGCCGATGGATGCGCACAACGTGCGCCTGCTCGACAACGTGCGGCCGCCGGCCTGGATCGATCCGGATCCTCGCTCGCGCTACAACCTGGTGGTGGTGGGCGGCGGCGCCGGTGGGCTGATCTGCGCCGCCGCCGCGGCGGGCCTGGGCGCACGGGTGGCGCTGGTCGAATCGCACCTGCTCGGCGGCGACTGCCTCAATGTCGGCTGCGTGCCGTCGAAGGCCCTGATCCACTGCGCCAAGGTGGCGGCAGCGGTACGCGATGCCGCGCAGCTCGGCATCGGCAGTGGCGACGCGAGTGTGGACTTCGGCCGCGTCATGGCGCGCATGCGCCGCCTGCGCGCGCAGATCTCATCCAACGATTCGGCGCGGCGCTATGCCGAGGACCTCGGCGTCGACGTGTTTCTCGGGCGCGGGGTGTTCATCGACGGCAGCCGCATCGAGGTCAACGGCAAGACGCTGGAGTTCGCCAAGGCCGTCGTCGCCACCGGGGCCACCGCGGCCGTTCCGCCGATTCCGGGGCTGTCCACGACGCCTTATCTGACCAATGCCACGCTGTTCAACCTGACCGAGCTGCCGCGCAGGATGGCCGTGATCGGGGCCGGTCCGATCGGCATCGAACTGGCCCAGGCCCTGCAGCGGCTGGGATCCGAGGTGACGGTGTTTTCGCGCGGCCGGATCCTGCCGCGCGAGGAGCCGGATGCCGTGGAGGTGGTGCGCCAGGCGCTCGAAGCCGACGGTGTCCGCTTCGTCCGGGTATCCGAGTACCTGCAGGCGGAAGCACCCGCCGCCTCGCCGCCGATCCGGCTGACGGTGCTCGCCGAAGGCCAACGCAGGCAGCTGGAGTTCGACGCGCTGCTGGTGGCCGCCGGGCGCAAGCCCTCGGTCGCCGGTCTCGGGCTGGAGGACGCCGGCGTCGACTTCGACGCGCGCGAAGGCGTGCGGGTCAACGAGCGGCTGCAGACCAGCAATCCGAACATCTTCGCGCTGGGGGACGTGGCCAGCCGTTACCAGTTCACCCACATGGCCGATTTCATGGCCCGCCTGGTGGTACGCAACGCGCTATTCCTGGGCCGCGACAAGCACTCCGACCTGATCGTGCCGTGGGCGACCTATACCGACCCCGAAATCGCCCACGTGGGGCTGTACGAATCCGACCTGACCGAGCGCGACATCGCCTACCGGAGTTTCGTGCGCAGCTTCGGCGAGGTCGATCGCGCGCTGCTCGAAGACGCAAGCGCGGGATTCGTCAGGATTCACGTCCGCCAGGGAAGCGACAGGATCCTCGGCGCCACCATCGTCGCCCCCCACGCCGGCGACATGATCGGCGAGATCGCGGTGGCGATGCAGGCCGGCATGGGGCTGGGCGGCCTGGCCGGCGTGATCCATCCCTATCCGACCCTGGCCGAGGCGATCCGCCAGTGCGGCGACGCCTACAACCGCAGCCGCCTGACGCCGACGGTACGCGCGATGTTCAGCCGCCTGATGCGCTTGCAGCGCTAGTCCGCATGCCCGCGGGCGCGATCCGGCAGCATCTGGGCGGCTAGCCGTCCCGAGGCGTCACGCCGGCACGCGCGATGCGCTGCGGCGACGCCCAAGCCGGGCGTGCAAGGCCGTGTAATGAATGGGGTCCCCGTTGCGACAATATCCTGATGGCACATCCACCGCCTTTCCGTTGCGGAAGGATGTCGGCTGCCGTGAGGGCACGGAATTGAATCACGATTCGATCGGTCGCGAGGCGCAGGCATGGCCTGCCGAGTCAGCCGGCATCGGCATGCCGCCGCATGCGCAATACCGTCAGGCGCTCGATGCCCGGCCCGTCGAGGCACGCGGGGATGTCCACCGTGCCGGCGGGGTCGGCGGTGACGATCACGACGCGGGCCGCCTCGCAGATCACCGGCGGGGTCAGGCTGACGTGCGTCAGCGCGCTCGCCGCGTCGTAGCCCACCACGGCGAGCCGCACGAGATCGGGCAGCGCGGCACCGCAGCGCCGCAAGACCCCTGCAGCGGCCGCTTCGCCCCGATCCAGGGCGACCAGGCCGAATCTCGGCAGTTCGCCGTTGCGCAGCGAAAATGCACCCCTCAGGCTTTGCTCGAAGCGGAGCGCGGCCAGCCCGGCGTCGCGCTCGCCGGCGGGCACCTGGATCAGGGTTGCGGGATCCAGGCCCGCGGACCTCACCTGGCAGCGCAGGCCGAAGGCACGCGCGTGGCGGCGCGGGTCCCACAAGGTCTCGGTGGTCACCAGCACCGGCCGGGCGGGGGCTTCGCCCTGGTACGGACTTGCGCGGCGCAGATCGAGCAGCCCGGCTGCAAGCAGCGCCGGCGAAAACGCCAGGCACAGCCGTTCGGTGCGTGCCAGCGCGCTGCATATGCTCTGCTCGAGCAGCGCGCCGAGTACCCTCGCAGCCTCGCACCGGGTATCGCAGTCGATGATCGTGGGCGGCTTCATTGCCGGGTCCCTGCGTATATCGCCGTGGTCCCCAGTGTGCCCGCCGGCGGTCCCGCGCACTATTGGCGGCAGCCGAAGCCGGACTGCGGCAGCTACCTAGCCGGTATTTCCCGCCCCCCCACGGCAGCGGCCGCCGCTGCGCCGTCCATCGCAGCGCATCCTTGCCGCGCGACGGTGTGAGAGATGCGGGCCACGGGGACGCCAACGATGGTACCGGGCTGCACGCGGGCGGCCCGGATCCGGCGCGCATCGCTGACCCGCGGAGCATTGCTGGCGCTGGCGTACGCGGCGCTCGGTGCGCTGGTGCACGCCTTCGGCGCGCTCGACGCATCCTCCTCCGGCTTCTGGCCCGGAACCGGCATCGGTCTCGCGGCGGCGCTGATCCACGGCCCGGCCTCGATCGTCTGGGTGGTGCTCGGCGACATGGCTTTGCTGCTGGGCCTGGGCACGCCGCCCGAGCTGTCGCTGGCGCACGCATCCACGGTAGCGGCCGAGATCGCGCTGGCATGGTGCGTACTGGCGCGCCTGTCCCCGATCGAGGCGCGCTTCGAGCGCATACGCGACGTGGTGACCTTCGTGCTCGGCGGCGTCGTGCTGACGACCTCGCTGTGCCTGCTCAGCAGCGTGCTCATGCACCGCCTGCTGCTCGCCCCGGGCGGGCGGCCGGATCCGACCGATGCCGCGCTGTGGCTCGGTCACGGCCTCGGCATTCTGGCGGTCACGCCGGCCCTGCTGTGCTGGCACGCCGACCGCCGTCCATTGCTGCGCACGAACGAACTCGTCGTGCTGGTCGCGAGCTGCGTCGCGATGCTGGCGCTGGCCGCGGCGAGCCGGCCGCATACCGAGCCGATCCTGCTGTATGCGGTCTTTCCGTTGATCCTGTGGGCCGCACTGCGCTTCGGACCACGCGAGGTGGCCTCGGTACTGATGCTCGCCGGTGGCGGTGCCGCGATGATCGCGATCCGTGCCGCGGGCCCGCAGGCATCTTCGCCCGCAACGCTGGCGACGACTACGCTGCTGCTGCTGGTCGCCAGCTTCTCCGGGCTGCTGCTGGCCGCGGCGCTGTCGGAGCGGAGCGCGGCCGCGCGCCGCACGGAAGACAACGAGCGGCTGTACCGTGCGGTGCTGCAGCAGATGGCCGAAGGCGTGGTCCTGCTCGACGATCGGGGCCGCCTGTGCCATGTCAGCGACCGCTTCTGCGACATCGCCGGCCGCAGCCGCGACGTGCTGCTTGGGATGCGGCTCGACGAGCTGGTGCTCGACTTCGACCGCGAGCGGCTGGCGGCCTCGCTGCAGGGCTGCCACCGCGGGCGATCCGCCTACCTCGAGGCGGAGCTGCTGCGACCGCCGCAACAGCGATTGATCCTGTCGTTTTCGCCGCGCCCGCTGGTCGGCAACGAAGCCTTTGCCAATGCCACGCTGATCGTCGTCTCCGACGTCACCGAACGACGCCGGGCCGAGGAGCAGGCGCGGCGACAGTTGCAACAGCTTGCCCACTTGAGCCGGCTCGACGCGCTGGACCAGATGGCGAGCACGATCGCCCACGAGATTTCGCAGCCGATCACCGCCATCGGCGCCTACGCACGGGCCGGGCAGCGCAGGCTGGGCACGATCGGAAACAGCGACGCCGATCTGGCCGACGCGCTCGAGGGCATCGCCAATGCCGCACGCCACGGCGGCGAGGTGCTGCAGCGCATCCGCCGCCTGGCCGGCGACCATCCGCTCCAGATCGTCGAAATCGAGCCCGGCTACCTGATCGCGGAGATCACCCGCCTGCTCGAGGCCGAAGCGCGCCAGTACGGCATCTCGCTGGCGAGCGACGCCTCCTTGCTGCGGCCCCGCGTGCGGGCCGATGCGATCCAGATTCAGCAGGTATTGCTCAACCTCATGCACAACGGGCTGGAAGCCATCGCGGAGTCCGCATGCCCGCGGCGCGAACTGCGTCTGTCCGCCCACGCGCTGGACGACGCGCGGGTCGAATTCCGCGTTCGCGACTCGGGACCGGGCATCGAGGTGCACGACCAGCAGGCGATATTCGAGCCCTTCCATACCAGCAAGACCGGCGGCACCGGCATCGGCCTGGCGATCAGCCGATCGATCGCCGAAGCCCACGGCGGCGAGTTGCGGGTGGACTCGCGGCCCGGCTGCGGCGCGACCTTCCGGCTGTTGCTGCCCGCCTGCCCGGAAGCCGAACGGATCGACCATGTCTGATACCACCATTCACATCGTCGATGACGACGCACTGGTGCTCGACGCCTTGCGGCTGCTGTATCGCTCGGTCGGTCTGGACGCCAGCTGCTTTTCCTCGCCGCAGCAGATGCTCGCCGCTTCGCTGCCCGAAAACGTCTGCCTGGTCACCGATCTGCGCATGCCGGGCATGAGCGGGATCGAGCTGTTCGAGACGCTGCGCGAACGCGGCCACCGCGTCGGCGCCGTCGTCATCACCGGTCACGGCGACGTGCCGCAGGCGGTCAAGGCGATGAAGGCCGGCGCGCTCGACTTCCTGCAAAAGCCGTTCAACGAACAGGACTTGCTCGACGCAACGCACCGCGCGCTGCGTCTGCTCGGTACGCCGCGCGATGCCGCCGAGAAGGCGAGCGAAAGACTGGCGCTGCTGACCCAGCGAGAGCTGGAAGTGCTGCGGCTGGTCGTGCAGGGCCAGCCCAACAAGCGGATCGCCCGCACGCTGGACGTCAGCACCCGCACGGTCGAAGCCCACCGCGCACACCTGATGGAAAAGCTGCAGGTGAAGTCGCTCGCCGAGCTGGTGCGGCTGGCCGTCGCGGGCGAGCTGGCCGACCCGCCTCCGCCCGACCCCCCCGCGTAGTCACCGCAGACCCGATCGGTAGCCATACGAATGGTCCGCACCTGCTTGCCGGATTAACTTGGAAACGTGCTCCGGGCCGACACCGAAGCCGCGCCCAGGGCGACACGGAAACGCCAGGCGCAGCCGAAGCGATCGGCGCCTCGAGCGCAGGACGACAACGAAAACGCAAGCAGGAGGACACCCATCATGACACGCCAGACCATCAAGCTGAGCACGATGCTTCCCCTCGTACTGGCTGCGGCCTTCGCGGCGGCGCCGGCGCAGGCGGACCTGCCCAAGGCGGTCTCCACGCCGAACGTCCGCGACATGGACAGCAACGGCAACGGACGCGTCGAGAAGGAAGAGTACATCGCGTACATGACCAAGGCCTTCGATCGGGCGGCCGGCAGCAAAGGCTACTGCACGTTCGAAGAGGTCCAGGAGGGTTTTGCCAAGTTCGTGGCCAACCCTTGAGACCCGTCCACATCGACCACGGGGGATCGCGTTGTGGCCAAACGGTTTCCATGCAGAGCGCGTGATCCCGCCGACGGTGCCTGCCCGCGGCCGGCCGAGCCAGGCCGGCCGCGGGTAGCCGCACGGCGGCCTGTGCAGCGAACGGCCTGCGGCAGCGCTGGGCCGCGGCGCGACGGATTCCTGCTCGGCCGGCTGCTGCCGGTATTGCTGGCGGCGGTGGCCCTGCTCTTCTCGATGCCGGCTGCGGCCGCCCGGCCGGACATCGGGGATGCCCTCCGGATGCCCCAGATCACGCTCGTCGACGGCAGCCGCATGGCGGCCTCCAGCCTCGACGACAAGGTCGTGGTGGTGATGTTCTGGGCCACCTGGTGTCCGGTGTGCGCGAGCGAGATGCCGTACCTGGAGCAGTTGTACAGGAAGCAGTACGCGCGGGGACTGAGGGTCATCGCGGTATCGCTCGACGACAGCGTGGCCGACGTGCGCCGCTACTGGACGGCGGGCGAGTTCACGATGCCCGTGGCGATGCGAAGCCCCGAATTGCGCGAGCGGTTCGGCGGCATTCGCGGCACCCCGACCTTCTACGTGCTGGATCGCGCGAGCCGGATTCACGCCCACCATCTCGGCCGTCTCGAACCCGAGGCTTTCGAAGGCATGATCGACGCATTGCTGCGCTGAGCACCGGCGGCGCCGACGGCGCGCCGCCTTCATGGCGGCGAGGGCGGCTGCCGTCGCGCGGGGCGCGGGAGATGCCGGCTAGGCTTCGAGGCCGCCGGGCGCATCCCGCCCGGTGGTGAAACGCTGCCGGTAGGCCCCCATCGAGACGCCGAAACGCCTGCGGAACATTTTCGCCAGGTAGCCCGCATCCGGCACGCCGACCTCGTCGGCGATGACGCCGAAGCCGTGGCTGGAGTTCGCCAGGCGCCAGGCCACGTGCTTGAGCCGCATCTCGCGCCAGTATTCGCGCGCGGTCATGCCCAGGCCGTCGCGGAACAGGCGGTCCAGCTGGCGGCGGCTGATGCCGACCCGGCGGGCGATCTCCTCGGCCGTCGCGCTGCCGGCCAGCAGGTGGCGCATCAGCGCGACGGCGCGGTCCACGTGGCGTCCACGCGGCGCCTCGACGGCGCGCGACTTGAGTTCGTGCGCTTCGCTGCGGGGCTCGTCCACCAGCATGTCGGCTAGCCCCTTCAGCGCCCGGGTGCGCCCGCAGGCGCGGGACAGGAGTTCGACGGCCAGCTCGATCGCGGCGCTGCCGCCCGGGCACGAGATCCGGTTGCCGTCGAGGCAGTAGAGCTGTCCGCTGGCCACCCGGAGGCGGGGATAGGCGGCGCGGAATTCCGCCTCGTGGCGCCAGTGCACCGCGACCCGGCGGCCGGCCAGCAGGCCGCAGGCGGCGAACAGGAAGCTGGCGTTGTCGATGCAGACCAGTTTCAGGCCGCGGCCGGCGGCCCGGTGCAGCAGCGGACCGTAGCGCCCGGCCAGGGCCGCCATCGCGCTCGCACGGCGCCCGCCGAACACGACCAGGTAGTCGTAGTCGGACCAGTTCACGTCATCGGCGCCGATCCCGGCCGCGACCGCCACGCCGCTGCTCGATTCGACCTGGCCGGCCTCGAGGCCGAGGATCTGCCAGCTGCAGTAGCGCTGGCGGCTGTAGTCCTCCTCGTCGGCACTGAAGCGCAGCTTGTCGAGAAAGCCGCCGAACGGCAGCAGCGTAAATTCCGGCAGCGGCAGCAGCAGGAAGCGGACGTCGGGCGGCGGGGTCGAGGCAGGCATCGGCGTGATGTCCAATTCTGGCCTGTTGACGTCCAGATTTTACCTCTCGGCAACAGGCCCGGCCTCTACACTGTGCGGGCACCCTGATGGAGCGACGCGCATGGCCCTGCAGACCTGGCTGATCTACCTGACCGCGACCATCGGCCTGGCGCTGACGCCCGGCCCGAACAGCCTGCTGGCGCTGACCCACGGCGCGCTCTACGGCGCCGGCCGGACGCTGTTCACGATCACCGGCGGCGTGGCCGGCTTCGCCTGCCTGATCGCGCTGGCGATGCTCGGCCTGGGCGCGCTGCTGGAGGTGTCGACGACCGCGCTGCTGGTGCTGAAGCTGATCGGTGGCGCCTACCTGCTGTGGCTCGGCGTGCAGCTCTGGCGCTCGCCGGCCTTGCGGTTGGAACGAGCCGGCGGCGCCGTCGCGCCGCGGGCGGGCCGGCTTTGCCGCCAGGGTTTCATGTCGGCGGTGTCGAACCCGAAGGTGCTGCTGTTCTACGGCGCCTTCCTGCCGCAGTTCATCGATCCGCAACAGCCCCTGCTCGGCCAGTTCGTGGTCATGGCGGCGACCTTCGGCGCGGTCGAGTTCCTCGTCGAATACCTGCTGGCGCGGCTGGCCTGCCGCATCCGCCCGTGGCTGGAGCGCAGCGGGCGCGGCTTCAACCGCTGCTGCGGCGCGCTGTTCGGCTTGATCGGCGTGGCCTTGCCGCTGACGCGATAACGGACGGCAGGCGTCAGACCTGGTAGCGGGCGACGGCCGCCTCGTCCCACTCGATGCCCGAGCCGGGGCGCTCGCCGGGGACGGCGCAGCCGTCCACCACCCGCAGCGGCTCGGCCAGCACCGGGTTGAACCATTCGGCGTACTCGAGCCAGTGGGCGGTCGGCGTCACGCACAGCAGCTGCGTGCTGACCTCGATGAACAGGTGGTTCGACAGCCGGATGCCGTGGGCGGCGCCCAGCGCGGCCGCCTCCCGCCAGCCGCTGACGCCGCCGATCTTCATCACGTCCGGCATCATCAGGTCGCAGGCCGAGGCCTCGATCGCGTGGCGCATCTCGAGCGGCCCCCACCAGTTCTCGCCGCACTGGATCGGCGTCGCGAGTTCGCGCGCCACCCGCGCGTGGCCGGCGTGGTCGTGCGCCAGCGTCGGCTCCTCGATCCAGGCCAGGCCGAATTCCTCCAGCCGGCGCCCTCGTTCGACCGCTTCGGTCGGTGTGAGCGATTGGTTGTAGTCCACCATCACCGCCACCTCGTCGCCGACGGCGCGGCGGATCGCGCGCACCACGGCGACGTCCTCGGCCACGCTCGGGTAGCCAATCTTGGCCTTGACGCCCCGGAAGCCGCGTTCGGCCCATTCCGCCGCGCCGCGCGCCGAGCCTTCCTCGCCGTCGAAGCCGACCGCGCCGTAGGCCGGAATCGGCCGCGGCGCGCCGCCGAGCAGGCGCAGCAGCGGCAGGCCGCTGGCGCGCGCCAGCGCGTCCCAGGCCGCCATGTCCACGGCCGCCATCGCGATGCCGGTCAGCCCCTGCGGGCCGAGCAGCCGGAAGCGCTGCGCCAGCAGCTGCCGGATCGCCAGCGGCGCCAGCGGCTGGCCTGCGATCATCCGGCCGAGCGACTCGACCAGTAGCGCGACCGGCTGCAGCGCCAGCGCCGCGTAGCAGAACACGTAGCCGTGCCCGGTCACGCCGTCGTCGGTGGTGAGGTCCACCAGCACCAGCGGCGACGCCTGGATCACGCCGCTGGCGGTGCGGTGCGGCTGCGCCATCGGCACCTCGACCGCGCGCACGCGCAGTTCGCGGATCGTCGGGGGCTTGTCCATGCTGGCCTCCATCTGGCCGGGCGCCGGTCGGCGCGACGATTCCAATCTAAGAAGCGTGCCGCGGGAAGTACACTCACTCGTCGGTATACCGCAAAGGAGAACGCGCCCGATGCGTCCCCGCGCAAGCGACACCCGCCAGCGCATCCTCGACGGCGCCTACCGCCTGTTCTACGAGTCCGGCTTCGCCCGCGCCGGCATGGATGCCATCGCCGCGGCGGCCGGCATCACCAAGCGCTCGCTCTACCAGCACTTCGACAGCAAGGACAGCCTGCTGGCGGCGGTGATGGCGCAGCAGCACGACCTGGTGCTGGCGCGGATCCGGCAATGGATCGAGAGCGATACCGACAGCCCGCGGGCGATGGTCGAGGCCTTGTTCGACCATCTGGCGCGCTGGGCCGCCTCGCCCGGCTGGCGCGGCGCCGGTTTCAGCCGCGCCGCGCTCGAGTTCGCCGACCTGCCCGGTCACCCGGCGCGGCGCGCCGCCCGGCGGCACAAGCGCGCGGTCGAGGACAGCCTGCGCGAAGCGCTGGCGCGGCGCGGCTGCCCGGCAGCCGAGGTACTGGCGCAGGAGCTGATGCTGCTGATCGAGGGCAGCCTGAACCTGGTGCTGATCCACGGCCAACAGGACTACCTCGCCGCGGCGGCGCAGGCCGCGCTCGTGCTGACCGAGCGGCATGGCACAGCCTGACGCGGCCACCGTCCGGATTCGGCGCAGCGCACCGCCCGGCCATGTCGAATCCGCGCCGCGCCGTTCGACGCTTGCTTAAGGGACCACGGCGTGGCCCGCCACAACGGAGAGTTCGAAATGAGTACCGTCAACCTGCATCGTGTCATCCGCTGCCAGCCCGAGCGCCTCTTCCAGGCCTTCATCGATCCCGAAGCGATGTGCAAGTGGCTGCCGCCGCATGGCTTTACCGCTGTCGTGCACGAAATGGACGCACGCGAGGGCGGCGGCTACAAGATGTCCTTCACGAACTTCTCGAGCGGCAAGCGCCACAGTTTCGGCGGCCGCTATCTGGCGCTGCGTCCGGGCGAGCTGCTGCGCTACACCGATGCCTTCGACGATCCTGCCCTGCCCGGCGAGATGGTGACGACGCTGCGCTTCGCGCCGGTCTCCTGCGGCACCGAGCTGAAGATCGAGCAGAGCGGCATCCCGGACGCGATTCCGGTCGAAGCCTGCTACCTGGGCTGGCAGGAGTCGCTGTCGCTGCTGGCGCTGCTGGTCGAGGCGGAGATTCCCGACTGAGGCGAGCCGAACCGGTCGCCGCCGCCCGCGGTCCAAACGCCAGCACCGCGCCACCATTGCGGCGGCGGACGACGGGGGGAGCCATCATGCGCGAGGCCACGAGCGGAAGGATCAAGCACGGCGCAGCCGCCGGCGAGGCGAACCGGCCCGAGCGCGCGGACTGGACCGTCGAGCAGGGCTGGGAGCACTACGGCGCGGCCGAGCACGGCGTCTGGAAGACCTTGTTCGAGCGGCAGACCAGCTTGCTGCCCGGCCGCGTCTGCGACGAATTCGCCGACGGCATGGCCCGGCTGCCGATCGCTGCCGACCGGATTCCCGATTTCCGGCGCCTGTCCGAGGTGCTGATGCGGCGCACCGGCTGGCAGGTCGTCGCGGTGCCGGGCCTGGTGCCCGACGAGGTGTTCTTCGAGCACCTCGCCAATCGCCGCTTTCCGGCCGGCAACTTCATCCGCAAGCCGAACGAGCTGGACTACCTGGAGGAGCCGGACGTCTTCCACGACGTCTTCGGCCACGTGCCGATGCTGATGAATCGGACCCTCGCCGACTACCTGCAGGCCTACGGTGCCGGCGGACTGCGCGCGCTGCGGCTCGGCGTGCTGCCCAGGCTCGCGCGGGTCTATTGGTTCACGGTCGAGTTCGGCCTGGTGCGCCAGCACGGCGGCCTGCGCATCTACGGTGCCGGCATCGCCTCGTCCTTCACCGAGAGCGTGTTCAGCCTCGACGATCCGTCGCCGAACCGCATCGTCTTCGATCTGGAGCGGGTCATGCGCACCAACTACCGCATCGACGACTTCCAGGAGACCTACTTCGTGCTGCAGGACTTCGAGCAGTTGCTCGAACTGGCGCGGATCGATTTCGCGCCGAGCTATGCACGCGTCGAAGGGCTGCCGGAGTTCCAGCCGGGCGACGTGCTGCCGGGCGACACGGTGATCCAGCGCGGCAGCGGACGCTACCACCGGGCCAGGCGCCGGCAGGCCTGAAGCGGCCCGCCGGCCGGCGCGGGCCTTGCCGGACGTCCGCCTCAGGCCGCCTCGAGCCGGCCGCGGCAATGCTCGACGAAGGCCCGCGCGTTGACCGGCGGATGGCGGCCGGGCGGATAGACCGCATAGATGCCGCCGCGCGGCAAGGACCACTCCGGCAGCACGCGCTGCAGCCGGCCGCTGCCGAGCGCATCACCCAGGATATGCAGAGCCAACACCGACAGGCCGGCACCGCTGCTGAGCAGCGCCCGCAGCACGGCCGGCGAGTCGGTCTGCAGCCGGCCGCCGAGCCGCAACACTTCCTGCTCGCCGTTCGGCCCGGAGAAGCGCCAGGTGCGGGGTGCCGGCAGCAGCGACAGCGCGACCCAGGCGTGCTGCGCGAGTTCGCGCGGATGGCGGGGCGTGCCATGCGTCCTCAGGTAGGCCGGCGAGGCCACCACGCATTGCTCGAATTCGCCCAGCTTGACCGCCCGCATCGACGAGTCGCGCAGCCAGCCGACGCGAAAGCTCACGTCGATCCCCTCGGCCACCATGTCGGCGACCCGGTCGCTGGCGCACAGCGTGATGTTGAGCGCCGGGTGCAGCGCCGCGAAGCCGGTCACCAGCGGCGCCAGCACCTGTTCGGCATGATCGACCGAGGCGCCGATCTTGAGCGTGCCCGACAGCGCCGCCTGCGCGCTACCGAGCTCGCCGACGGCCTGCTCGAGTTCGGCCAGCGCCGGCCTGCAGCGCTCGTACAGCCGGCGGCCGGCCTCGGTCGCCGCCACGCGCCGGGTGGTGCGGACGAACAGCGTCAGGCCCAGCGCCGCTTCCAGCCGCTGCAACTCGATGCTGACCTTGTTCTTGGCCACGCCGAGCCGCTCGGCCGCGGCGGTGATGCCACCGGCCTCCATCACTTCGATGAAGATCGCGAGGCCGTTCAGGTCGGTGGGCAGCTTGGCGGACATGGCGGAAACTGTACCTGTTTCAATAACACTGAATACTCCATTAGCCAGTTTATCCGGACAATCTCTCGCGCAACAATGGCGCCGCACACCCCGATCGACAGGAGAAGACTCATGAACATCGTTCTTATCGGCGCCAGCGGATTCATCGGTTCCGCGCTGCGCCAGGAAGCCCTCGCCCGCGACCACCGGGTCACCGCCGTGGTCTCCGATCCCTCCCGCCTGCCGTCCGAACCGGGCCTGACGGCCGTCCGGCTCGACGTCCTCGACAGCGAGCGGCTGAGCGCCGAGCTGCGCGGCAAGGACGCCGTCGTCAGCGCCTTCAGCGGCCACGCGCAGCAGGACGTGCGCGGCTACTACCTGCAGGGCCTGCGCTCGATCATCGGCGCGGCCAGGGCGGCAGGCATCCGCCTGCTGCTGGTCGGCGGCGCCGGCAGCCTGGAGGTGGCGCCCGGCAAGCAGCTGCTGGACACGCCGGAGTTCCCGGCGCAGTGGAAGGCATCCGCCGAAGGCGCCCGCGATGCGCTGGGGCTGCTGCGCGCCGAGACCGAGCTGGAGTGGACCGTGCTGAGCCCCTCCGCGCTGATCGAGCCCGGCCCGCGCAGCGGCCGCTTCCGCCTCGGCGGCGACCAGTTGCTGGTCGGCGAGGACGGCCAGAGCCGCATCTCGACCGCCGACTACGCGGCCGCGATGATCGACGAACTGGAAAAACCGCAACACGCCCGTCGCCGCTTCACGGTCGGCTATGGAGGCACGCGCGCCCGGCCCGCGCCGGGCACCGGCCGCCCCGGCTAGCGGCCCGGATCGGGCAGGCGGCGCACGCAGGGACGGGCGGCCGTGGCGTACTCGTGGAACATGTCGTCGAGCCAGTCGGCCAGCGACGCCGCGGCGATGCCGTCCGGGATCACGATATCGTGGGCCGGACGGCGCTTGCCCTCGGCACCCAGCCAGTAGGCGCGCCAGCCGCGCCCCTCCCGCAGCACCTCGATCGGCCGGCCGAACAGGTCGAAGCGGTGGCGCTCGGGCTCAGCCATTCTTGTCGACGATGCCGGTCTCGATGCCGTCGATGCTGACTTGGTTCTTCTCCGCCCAGTACCGCCGCACGCCGTCCTCGCCCTTGCTTTCGGCCCACCGCACCAGCGTGTCGCGATCGCCCCGGTAGTCGTACAACGGCACGGCGAAGCCGCAGGAGGTCTGCACCTGCTCGATCGACAGTTCGAACACCTGGCGCGCCCCGGGCAGCGGCGGAAAGCGCTCGATCAACGCCGGCCAGTCGGCATCGCCGCGGTGCACCGCGCGGGCCCGGCCGAACAGGCGCATGATCATCGGGCTGCCGTCGAAGGCGCACAACATCACGGTCATGCGCGGCGCGTGCTGCACGTGGGCGGCGGTCTCGTTGCCGCTGCCGGTCAGGTTCAGCCAGGCCACCCGCCGCGGCCCCAGCACGCGCAGCGCGTCCATGCCCTTCGGCGACAGGTTGATGCGGCCCTCGGCGGTGGCGGTGGCGACAAAGAAGATCTTCTGCGCCTCGATGAAGGCCACCTGCTTGTCCGACAGGCTGTCGAAGAATTGGGCCATGCTGTGCTCCGCCTCGCTGTGGGTCGATGCCGCCAAGTCTAACCGCCCGCCACGACGCGGGCATGACGGCGCGGCTCAGTGCTGCGCGAAGGCCTGCCAGATCAGCCGCAGCGCGAGCAGCGTCAGCACGATGTCGAACAGGCGGTGGAAATGCGTGTCGCCGATCCGCTTCAAGAGCTTCAGGCCGATCCAGGTGCCGAGCGCGCCGGCCGCGATCATCGCCGCCATCAGCCCGAGCCAGGGCGCGAGGTCGAAGCCGGCGCCCTGGAACACGACCGCCTTCAGGCTGTGCTGCAGCGACATCGCCGCCGCGAAGGTCGCCACGGTGCGGAAGCGGTCGCTGTGGATCTGCTTGACGAAGGCCGCCACCAGCGGCCCGGTGGCGCCCGCGAACAGCGTAATGAAGGTGGTCACGGCGCCGGCGAGCGCGGTGCCGGCCGGACCGAGCACCAGCTTGGGCAGCTTCGGTCCCCAGCTCAGGTAGAGGATGAAGCCGGCGATGCACAGGTACAAGAGCTTCGCCGGCAGGCTCACCAGCACCAGCGCGCCGAGGCCCGCACCGGCCAGCGCGCCGGGCAGGAAGGCCGCGATCACTTTCCAGTCGATGTGGCGCCAGGCCATCGCCGCGCGCCCCAGGTTCGAGCCCAGCTGAACGACGCCGTGCACCGGCACGATGACCTGCGCCGGCAGCACCTGCGCCATTACCGCCAGCAGCATCACGCCGCCGCCGGCACCGAGGCTGGCGGTGATCATCGAGGTCAGGCAGGCGGTCGCGACCAGCAGGCCCCACCATGCCGCCGACAGATCACCCAGCAGGAATTCGCCCAGCGGCATTCGCCCGCCTCCCGCTTGGCCGCTAGGGCTTGAGCCGGTAGCCGGTGCGGAAGATCCAGCCGACGATCGCGACGCACAAGGCCAGGAACAACATCGTCATCGCCAGGCTGATCGCCGGGCTGACGTCGGCGATGCCGTAGAAGCTCCAGCGGAAGCCGCTGACCAGGTACACCACCGGGTTGAACAGGGTCACGGTCTGCCAGACCGGCGGCAGCATCTTGATCGAGTAGAAAGTGCCGCCGAGGAAGGCCAGCGGCGTCACGATCAGCAGCGGCACCAGTTGCAGCTTCTCGAAGCCGTCGGCCCAGATGCCGATGATGAAGCCGAGCAGGCTGAAGGTGACCGCGGTCAGCACCAGGAACAGCACCATCCACACCGGGTGCTCGATCCTGATCGGCACGAACAGCGCCGCGGTGGCGAGGATGATGACGCCCAGGATCAGCGACTTGGTGGCCGCCGCGCCGACGTAGCTGACGACGATCTCGAGGTAGGACACCGGCGCCGACAGCACCTCGTAGATGGTGCCGGTGAAGCGCGGGAAGTAGATGCCGAACGAGGCGTTCGACAGGCTCTGGGTCAGCAGCGAGAGCATGATCAGGCCCGGCACGATGAAGCTGCCGTAGCTCACCCCTTCCACCTGCGGGATGCGCGAGCCGATGGCGGCGCCGAAGACGACGAAGTAGAGCGAGGTCGAGATCACCGGCGAGATGATGCTCTGGGTCAGCGTGCGCCAGGCACGGGCCATCTCGAAGCGGTAGATGGCGCGGATCGCGTACAGGTTCATGCCGTCTCCCGCACCAGGCTGACGAAGATGTCCTCGAGCGAACTCTGGCTGGTATTGACGTCCTTGTAGGCGAGGCCGGCCGCCGCCAGCGCGTTCAGCAGATCACCGATGCCGCGCTCGTGGCGCTCGGCGTCGTAGGTGTAGGTGAGCGCGTGGCCGTCGTCGGAGCGCTCCAGCCCCCAGCCGGCCAGTTGCGCCGGCACCTCGCCGAGCGGATCCTGCAGGTGCACGGTGAGCTGCTTCTTGCCGAGCTTGTGCATCAGCGTGGCCTTGTCTTCCACCAGGATGATCTCGCCCTTGCTGATCACGCCGATGCGGTCGGCCATCTCCTCGGCCTCCTCGATGTAGTGGGTGGTCAGGATCACCGTCACGCCGTCGTCCTGCAGCGAGCGCACCAGGTTCCACATGTCGCGCCGCAACTCGACGTCCACGCCGGCGGTCGGCTCGTCGAGGAACAGCACGCGCGGTTCGTGCGACAAGGCCTTGGCGATCAGCAGCCGCCGCTTCATGCCGCCCGACAGCGTCATGATGCGGTTGGCGCGCTTGTCCCACAGCGACAGCGCACGCAGGATCTTTTCGACGTAGGCCGGATCGGCCGGCTTGCCGAACAGACCGCGCGAAAAGCACACCGCGTTCCACACCGACTCGAAGGCCTCGGTGGTCAGCTCCTGCGGCACCAGGCCGATCAGCGCGCGGGCCCTGCGGTAGTCGCGCACGATGTCGTGGCCGCCGACCGTGACGCTGCCGGCGCTGGCGTTGACGAGGCCGCAGACGATCGAGATCAGCGTCGTCTTGCCGGCGCCATTGGGGCCGAGCAGCGCGAAGATCTCGCCCTGCCGGATGTCGAGGTCCACGCTCTTCAAGGCCTGGAAGCCGCCCTCATAGGTCTTCTCCAGGCCCGCAATGCAAATCGTCGGGGTCATGGCCGGCACGATAGCAGAGCCGCCGGCCGGCTGCGCGACGGCTTGCTGGACAGCGGGGCGCCGAGTCGTGCAACCTTTCCCGGCCCGCGCACTCCGACGCCTCACCGCCCCGACACCGACCACCGCCCCATGCAATCGATCGCCACCCTCGCCGCGCTGCTGGCCGTCGCAGTGCTGCTCGTGCCCCTGTTCAAGCGCGCCGGCCTCGGCACCGTGATCGGCTACCTGGCCGCCGGCGTGCTGATCGGCCCATGGGGCTTCGGCGTGGTGCGCGACCCGGAAAACCTGCTGCACACCGCCGAAGTCGGCGTGGTGCTGCTGCTGTTCGTGATCGGGCTGGAGCTGCAGCCGTCGCGGCTGTGGGCGCTGAGGAAATCGGTGTTCGGCCTCGGCACGCTGCAGGTCGCGGCCAGCACTGCCGTGATGGCGCCGGCCGCCTACCTGTTCGGCCTCGGCTGGCCGCTGGCGATCGTGGTCGGCCTGACGCTGGCGCTGTCCTCGACCGCCTTCGTGCTGCCGACGCTGGCCGAGCGCAACGAGATGGGCTCGCTGTTCGGCCGCGAGACCTTCGGCATCCTGCTGTTCCAGGACCTGCTGGTGATCCCGCTGCTGGCGGTGCTGCCGCTGCTCGGCGCCACCGCGCACGGCGCCGAGGACACCAACCCGCTGATCGGCGTCGCCATCCTGGTGGCCGCGGTGCTGGTGGGCCGCCCGCTGCTCGACCTGGTGTTTCGCCACGTCACCCGCATCAACAGCCGCGAGATGTTCACGGCCGCGGCGCTCGCCACCGCGCTCGGCCTGGGCCTGCTGCTGCAGGCCGGCGGCCTGTCGATGTCGCTGGGCGCCTTCGTCGCCGGCGTGCTGCTGTCAGACTCGGATTTCCGCCACGAACTGGAAGCCTCGATCCTGCCGTTCCAAGGCCTCTTGATGGGCCTGTTCTTCATCGCCGTCGGCATGGGCATCGACCTCGGCATGATCGTGCACCACCCGCTCAACGTGCTCGGCCTGACGCTGGCGCTGGTGCTGATCAAGGGCGGCACGTTCTACCTGCTGCGCCGGCTGACCGGCTGCGACCGGCGCCGCTCGCGCATGCAGGCGCTGATGCTGGCGCAGTGCGGCGAATTCGCCTTCGTGCTGTTCGGCGCGGCCCAGCAGGGCGGCCTGCTGGGCGCCGAAGTGGTGTCGCAGCTGAACCTGTCGGTGGCGCTGTCGATGGTGCTGGCGCCGTTCCTGATCATCTGGGGCGATCGCATGGCGGCGCGCGAGGCGGTCGCCGAGGAGGCGCCACCGCCGGACGAGCTGCCGGACCGGCACGCGCCGGTCGTGATCGCCGGCTTCGGCCGCGTCGGCCAGATCATCGGCCGCGTGCTGCTGGCCCGCCGGGTGCCGTTCACGGCGCTCGACAAGGATCATTCCGAGGTCAAGACGATCCGCCGCTTCGGCATCGAGGCCTACTACGGCGACGCGGCCCAGCTCGAGGTGCTGCACGCAGCCAAGGTCGGCGAGGCCAAGGTCTTCGTGCTGGCGATCGACGACATCGAGGCCTCGCTGTGCTGCGCCGAAACCGTCCGCAAGCATTTCCCGCAGCTCAGGATCGTGGCCCGCGCGCGCAACCGCTTCCACGCCTACCGGCTGATGGACCTGGGCGTCGAGCTGATCATGCGCGAGACCTTCCTGTCCAGCCTCGACATGGCGCGGCAGGTGTTCGAGGAACTGGGCAAGTCACCCGAGCGCGCGCGCGACATCGTCGCCCGCTTCGCCGAGCACGATGCCCGCATCCTGCGCCGCGAGCAGGCCCTGTACCACGACGAGACGCAGCTCATCCAGACCTCGCGCGAGGCGCTCGACGAACTGGCCAGCCTGCTCGAGGAAGAGCTGGCGCCGGTCGGCGAGGCCGACGACCCGCCGACCGAGATGCCGCTGCCGGCCACGCCGGACAAGGCCTGAGGCCTCAGCGCCGGCCGGCGAGCGCGAGCAGGAAACGCAGGTAGTCCCGGTGGCCGCCCGGGAAGACGAAGTTCAAGCGCAGCGGATCGTCGGCATCGCTGATCTGCTCGACCGCGCGCCAGTCGATGCCGCCCCCGCCGCGCGGCAGGTGCTGCACCGCCAGCCCCGGCCGGCGCACCTCGCCGCCGCTGCTGTCCACGTAGAGCACCGTGTTGTCGGTGCCGAAGGCGCTGCCCAGCGCCTGCACCAGGCTCAGGAAGCCGCGGTCGCTGCCGCCCCGCTGCCGGCCTTCGCTGCCCGCGTGGGAGGTCACCGTGTCGCCGACGCCGACGATGCGCGGCATGCGCGAGGCATCGAAGCGCTCGCGCGCCAGTGCCAGCAGCCCGTCGAGGCCGCGCGGCGCGCGGCGGGCGTTGAAGTCCTCGCCGAGCGGATGTTCGCCGTATCGCGCCGCGTACCAGCGATTCAGCAGCACCAGCACGCCGGCCTCCTTGATCGCACCGCTGAGCATCAATTGGAAGTCGGTCGTACCGGCATCGCCGCCGGTGGCCGGCTTCAATCGTTCGCCTGCCTCGTTGCGGCCCAGGTTCGGCGCCAGATGGACGAAGAAGGATTCGCCCAGGCCCGCCGCGGCGGCCTGCCGCAACTGGCCCCGCATGAAGTCCAGCACCGCCTGCTGCAGGCGGCGGTAGTCGGCCACCCGCTCGCGCAGCGCGGCGAACGGCAGGTTCAGGTTCAAGGTCGGCGAAACCCGATTGTCGAGCACCGCGGCCTGCGCCAGCTCGGCGATGCGCGCCGGCTCGAAGCGGAACGGCGGTTCGCCCAGCCGCGCCTGCAGGAAAGCCGTCGCCTCGCCCGGCACGCGGGCCAGGAAGGCCATCTCGGCCGCGCTGACGCCGGGGTGCGAGAGCGCCCCATCGGCGTCCTGCCACTGCACGCCGCCGGCCGCCAGGCCCGGCAGGTAGTGGCCGCGCGCCTCGCCCTCGCCGCAGCCCAGCGCCCGCTCGACGATGCCGTTCATGCCGCGCCGGCCGACGTGCTCGCCGTTGGTCAACACGAAGAAGCACCCGGCCAGCGTGCGGCAGGCCGCCAGGTAGGCGGGATCGACGCGGCGGCTCAGCGGATCGCCGACCAGACCCATGCAGACCCCGTCCAGGTCCTGCACGATCAGCAGCGGGGCCGGTTCGGCCAGTCGGTTCAACAGCAGCGGATAGTCGGTCGACAGCAGCGCTCGGTGGAGCATCGGTGCGGCAGGCGGCATGGGCCGAGTTTACCGCGTCGGGCCGACACGGCCGGGCGCCGGCTGTGCGACCATGGGCGGCGCGGGCAATTCCGCCTCCGGCGCAGCGTCATGCAGATCCAGTTCCTCGGCACCTCCTCCGGCGTACCGACGCGGCAGCGCAGCCTGTCGGCGCTGGCGCTGCGCGCCGACGGCCGGCGCGACTGGCTGCTGGTGGATTGCGGCGAGGGCACCCAGCACCGCCTGCTGCACAGCCCGCTGTCGCTCGCGACGCTGGCCGGCATCTGCATCACGCACCGCCACGGCGACCACTGCCTCGGCCTGCCCGGCCTGCTCGGCACCGCCTCGATGGACGGCCGGCAGACGCCGCTGACGCTGGTCTGCCCGCAGGAGGTACGCCGCTTCGTCAGCGAGGCGCTGGCGCTGACCGATTCGCAGCTCGGCTTCGCGCTCGAGTTCGTCGACGTGGCGACGCCCGGCGGGCGGCTACCATCGCTCGCCGGCTTCACGATCGACGCCAGCGCGCTGTCGCACCGGGTGCCCTCGTTCGGCTACGGCTTCACCGAGCCGCCGCCGCCGCGCAAGCTGGACACGGCCCGGCTGGCGGCGGCCGGCATCGCGCGCGGACCGCTGTGGGGACGGCTGCAGAAAGGCGAAGACGTGGCGCTGCCGGACGGCCGCACGCTTCGCGCCGAGGATGTCCTGCGGCCGGCGGGTGCGGCGCGGCGGGCGGTGATCGGCGGCGACAACGACACGCCGGCGCTGCTGGCCGAAGCCTGCCGCGGCGCCCAGCTGCTGGTGCACGAGGCCACCTATACCGCCGAGGTGGCGGCCCGCGTCGGGCCGGCGCCGATGCACAGCGACGCGCAGAGGGTCGCCCGCTTTGCGGCCGCGGCGGGCATCCCGAACCTGATCCTGACCCACTTCAGCCCGCGCTACGGCGCCGCTCCGCACCGGCCCAACATCGACCAGCTGGCGACCGAGGCCCGCGCCCACTACGACGGCAGGCTGTTCCTGGCGCAGGATCTGGCGATCTACCGGCTCGACGAGGACGGCACCCTGCAGCAGGCGCCCTCGGCCGAGCCTTCGCCGACGCCGCCGACGGCGCTAAGCTGACGGATACGCCCACCGGGCGGCGAGGAGATCGCAATGGAAATGAAGCGCATCAATGCCGGCAAGCTGCGCGCGATCGGCTACGAGCCGAAGTCGCGCACGCTGCGGGTCGAGCTCGACGACGGCCGGATGCTGGACTACGGCGGCGTCGGGGACGAGGTGTGGCGCCGGCTGCAGGGCTCCGGCTCGGCCTGGAGCTACTACCGCGAC
>JBNLET010000271.1:0-52075 GCA_050305135.1 Rhodocyclaceae bacterium
GTGGAGTCCCTCCCTACGCGCCACCGCTGCCACCGCCACCGCAATCGGCGGGCTGAAGCCCGCCCTACGAAATACAGAAATGCTGGAGACCCGACCGATGAACATGCCGATCGATGCCCGTGCCGACCAGGCCGCCCTCGATACCCGCTGCGCCAACGCCCTCAGATTCCTGGCCATCGACGCGGTGGAGGCGGCCAATTCCGGCCATCCCGGCATGCCGATGGGCATGGCCGAGATCGCGGTGGCGCTGTGGACGCGCCACCTGAAGCACGATCCGGCCGATCCGGCGTGGCCCGACCGCAACCGCTTCGTGCTGTCCAACGGCCACGGCTCGATGCTGCTGTACGGCCTGCTGCACCTGACCGGCTACGAGCTGCCGATCGACGAGCTGCGGCGCTTCCGCCAGCTGCACAGCAAGACGCCGGGCCACCCCGAGTACGGCCTGACGCCGGGCGTCGAGACCACCACCGGCCCGCTCGGCCAGGGGCTCGCCAACGCGGTCGGCATGGCGCTGGCCGAGAAGCGGCTGGCGGCCGAGTTCAACCGGCCCGAGGGCCGGATCGTCGATCACCGTACCTGGGTCTTCCTCGGCGACGGCTGCCTGATGGAGGGCGTCAGCCACGAGGCGGCCGGCATCGCCGGCGTGCAGCGCCTGTCCAAGCTGATCGCCTTCTGGGACGACAACCGCATCTCGATCGACGGCGACGTCGCCGGCTGGTTCTGCGACGACACGCCGGCGCGCTTCCGCGCCTACGGCTGGAACGTGGTCGAGGGCGTGGACGGCCACGACGTGCAAGCCCTCGACCGGGCCATCCGCGAAGCCCTCGCCAACGCCGACAGCGACGCCGGCCCGACGCTGATCTGCTGCCGCACGACGATCGGCCACGGCAGCCCGGCCAAGGCCGGCACGGCCGGCGTGCATGGCGCGCCGCTCGGCAGCGACGAGATCGCCGCCACCCGCCAGGCACTGGGCTGGCCCTACGCCCCGTTCGAGCTGCCGGACGACGTGTGCGCGGCCTTCGACGCCCGCCCGCGCGGCGGCGAGGCCCGCCAGAGCTGGCGCGAGCGCTTCGAAGCGTACCGCGGGCTCTACCCGGAGGCGGCCGCCGAGTTCGAGCGCCGCATGGCCGGCCGCCTGCCGGTGGACTTCGACGAGTTGTCGCGCGCCATGCTGCGCGACGTGGACGACGAAGCGGCCGGCCCGGCCACCCGCAAGGCCAGCCAGCAGTCGATCGGCCGCGTCGCCAAGGCGCTGCCCGAGCTGCTCGGCGGCTCGGCCGACCTGACCCACTCCAACCTCACGGACTGGCCCGACTGCGGCCGCATCGGCGCCGACGCCAGCGGCCGCCACCTGAGCTGGGGCGTGCGCGAGTTCGGCATGGCGGCGGCCTGCAACGGCATCGCGCTGCACGGCGGCCTGCTGCCGTTCTGCGCCACCTTCCTGACCTTCTCGGACTACGCCCGCAATGCGATCCGGATGAGCGCGCTGATGAAGCAGCGGGTGATCTACGTGATGACCCACGATTCGATCGGGCTCGGCGAGGACGGACCGACCCACCAGCCGATCGAACACTTGCCGAGCCTGCGGCTGATCCCGAACCTGGATGTCTGGCGGCCCTGCGACGCGGTCGAGACCCAGGCCGCCTGGATCGCCGCGGTGACCCGCGCCGACGGCCCCAGCCTGCTGGCCTGCTCGCGCCAGGGCCTGCCCCACCAGCCGCGCGACGCCGAAGAGCTGGAAGACATCGCCCGCGGCGGCTACGTGCTGCGCGAGGCGGCCGGCGGCAAGCCGCAGGTGGTGATCATCGCCACCGGCTCCGAGGTGGCGCTGGCGGTCGCGGCGGCCGATCTGCTGGCCGCCGACGGCGTCGCCGCGCGCATCGTGTCGATGCCCTGCACGGCCGCCTTCGACCGGCAGGACGCGGCCTGGCGCGAAGCGGTGCTGCCGGCCGGCGTGCCGCGACTGGCGGTCGAGGCCGCCCAGCCCGACCTGTGGTGGAAATACCTGGCCGGCGCGCCACGCGCGGCGGTGATCGGCATCGACCGTTTCGGCGAATCGGCGCCGGCCGGCGAGCTGGCGGCCTTCTTCGCGCTGACCCGCGAGCGCGTCGCCGATGCGGCGAAAGGTCTGGTGGCCGTGGTCTGACGATTTCGCGCGGCCGCACCCGCCCCTCCTTCCCCGGGGACCCCGCCGTTGCTCCCTCCTCCGGCGGGACTGAAATTCTTGTCCGGGTGCGCGCCGCCTCTTTATTCGATTTAGCCAAAGAACCGGAGACAAGCACCATGAGCATACGCGTCGCCATCAACGGCTACGGGCGTATCGGCCGCAATGTGTTGCGGGCGCATTTCGAAGGCGGGCAGACGCACCCGATCGAAATCGTCGCCATCAACGACCTCGGCAGCCCGGAGACCAATGCCCATCTGACCCGCTTCGACAGCGTGCACGGCCCCTTCCCGCACCCGGTCCAGGTGGACGGCGACGCGATGTCGGTCGCCGGCAAGCACATCCGCGTCACCGCCGAGCGCGATCCGGCCCGCCTGCCGTGGCGCGAGCTGGGCGTGGACGTGGTGCTCGAATGCACCGGCCGCTTCAACAGCAAGGCCAAGGCCGCCGCCCATCTCGACGCCGGCGCGGCCAAGGTGCTGCTGTCGGCGCCGGGCGCGGCCGACGTGGACGCCACCGTCGTGTACGGCGTCAATCACGGCATGCTGTCGTCCGGCCACCGGGTGGTGTCGAACGCCAGTTGCACCACCAACTGCCTGGCGCCGCTGGTGCACGCGCTGCACGGACCGCTCGGCCTGGTGCGCGGCATGATGACGACGGTGCATTCTTACACCAACGACCAGGTGCTGGTGGACGTCTACCACGACGACCTGCGCCGCGCCCGCAGCGCCACCCAGTCGATGATCCCGACCAAGACCGGCGCCGCCGCCGCGGTCGGCCTGGTGCTGCCGGAGCTGGCCGGGCGGCTGCACGGCTTCGCGGTGCGGGTGCCGACCCCCAACGTCAGCTTCACCGACCTGACCTTCATCGCCAGCCGCAACAGCAGCACCGAGGAGGTGAACAACCTGCTGCGGGAGGCCGCCCGCGGTTCGCTGGCCGGCATCCTGGACGTCAACACGCTGCCGCTGGTGTCCTGCGATTTCAACCACAACCCGCATTCGAGCATCGTCGACGCGACGCTGACGCGGGTCGACCACAACCTGGTCAAGGTCACTTCCTGGTACGACAACGAATGGGGTTTCTCGAACCGCATGCTCGACACCGCCGTGGCGATGATGGAGGCGATCTGACATGACTCGGCAAGCCGAATCTCACGCGACGGCATCCACTTCAGGGCAGGCCGAGGAAGCGATCGACTTCATCCGCCTGGAGGACGTGCCACTCGCCGGCAAGCGCGTCTTCATGCGCGCCGACTTCAACGTGCCGCTCGCCCCCGACGGCGGTGTCGCCGACGACAGCCGCATCCGCGCCACGCTGCCGGGCATCCGGCACTGCCTCGAGGCCGGTGCCTCGCTGGCGATCGCCTCCCATCTCGGCCGGCCGAAGGAAGGCGCGCTCGCCGCCGCCGATTCGCTGGCGCCGGTGGCGCGCCGGCTGGAGCAACTGCTCGGCCGGCCGGTACCGCTGATCTCCGACTGGTCGAACGGCCAGGTCGCGCTGCTGCCGGGCCAGCTGGTGCTGCTGGAGAACTGCCGCGGCAACCTCGGCGAGAAGGCCGACGACCCCGACTTGGCGGCGCGCATCGCCCGCTGCTTCGACATCTACGTCAACGAGGCCTTCGGCACCGCGCACCGCGCCGAATGCACGCTGTCGGCCCTGCCGGCGGCAATGGAAACGGCCTGCGCCGGCCCGCTGCTGGCCGCCGAACTGGATGCGCTGGGGCGCGCGCTGGCGGCGCCGCAGCGGCCGCTGGCGGCGATCGTCGGCGGCTCCAAGGTATCCACCAAGCTCGCCGTGCTGGAACGCCTGGCCGACAAGGTGGACCTGCTGATCGTCGGCGGCGGCATCGCCAACACCTTCATCGCAGCACGCGGCTTCCCGGTCGGCTCCTCGCTGTTCGAGGCCGACCTGGTGGAGGCCGCCAGCCGCATCATGCATCGCCTGGCGGAGCGCGGCGCGCGGCTGTGGCTGCCGCGCGACCTGGTGTGCGCCGACGCGTTCAGCGAATCGGCCTCGGTCACCGTGTGCCGCCTCGACGAGGTGCCGGCCGGCCACATGATCCTCGACATCGGGCCGGACAGCCAGGCCGAACTGGCCGGCCTGCTCGGCAGCTGCGGCACGATCGTCTGGAACGGGCCGCTGGGCGTGTTCGAGATGGCGCCGTTCGCCGGCGGCACACGCGCGCTGGCGGCGGCGATCGCCGCCAGCCCCGGCTTCTCGATCGCCGGCGGCGGCGACACGCTGGCGGCCATCGCGGCCTTCGGCGTGACCGATTCGATCGACTACATCTCGACCGGCGGCGGCGCCTTCCTCGAGTTCCTCGAGGGCCGCGAGCTGCCGGCCGTGGCGGCGCTGAAACGGCGACGCGCGATGGAGGCGGCGTAGGGCGGATTGGCGAAGCGTAATCCGCCGGCAAGAGTTCGATCGCATGGAGCGGATCGATCTCCCCACGACGGCGGATTACGCCGCTGCGCGGCTAATCCGCCCTACACCACCCCCGAACCCCGACTACATTCCCTCGACTCCACGGGAGAAGCACCATGGCAATGATTTCCCTCAGGCAACTGCTGGACCACGCCGCCGAGAACGACTACGGCGTGCCGGCCTTCAACATCAACAACATGGAACAGATCCAGGCCATCATGGCGGCCGCTGAGACCTGCCAGAGCCCGGTCATCCTGCAGGCCTCGGCCGGCGCCCGCAGCTACGCCGGCGAGCCCTACCTGCGCCGCATGGTCGAGGCCGCGGTCGAACAGCACCCGGACATCCCGGTCTGCCTGCACCAGGACCACGGCGCCAGCCCGGCCATCTGCCAGCAGTCGATCCGCTCCGGCTTCACCAGCGTGATGATGGACGGCTCGCTGCGCGAGGACATGAAGACCCCCGCCAGCTACGAGTACAACGTGCGCGTGACGCGCCGGGTGGTCGAGATGGCGCACGCCATCGGCGTCAGTGTGGAGGGCGAGCTGGGCTGCCTCGGCTCGCTCGAGACCGGCCAGGCCGGCGAGGAAGACGGCGTCGGCGCCGAGGGCACGCTCGACCACTCGCAACTGCTGACCGACCCGTCCGAGGCGGCCGACTTCGTCGCCGCCACCGGCGTCGACGCGCTGGCGGTGGCGATCGGCACCAGCCACGGCGCCTACAAGTTCACCCGTCCGCCCACCGGCGACATCCTCGCCATCGACCGCATCCGCGCGATCCACGCCCGCATCCCGGACACCCACCTGGTGATGCACGGTTCGAGCAGCGTGCCGCAGGAATGGCTCACCATCATCCGCGACTACGGCGGCGAGATCGGCGAGACCTACGGCGTGCCGGTCGAGGCCATCGTCGAGGGCATCAGGAGCGGCGTGCGCAAGGTCAATATCGACACCGACCTGCGCCTGGCGATGAGCGGCGCGATGCGCCGGCTGGCGGTCGAGAAAAAGAGCGAATTCGACCCGCGCAAGTTCTTCAAGGCCGCCCGCGACGCCGCCAGCGACATCTGCAAGGCCCGCTTCGAGGCCTTCGGCACCGCCGGCCAGGCCCCCAGGATCAAGCCGCTGCCGCTCGAAGCGATCGCCAAGCGCTATCCGGCGGACTGACGGGCGGCGGCTGCAGCAAGACTCCAGCGCGACGAGGCTTGGCCCGCATCGAGAGATGCGGGCTTTTTCTTTGTCGTAGCGCCGGGTCCGGCAGCGCTGCAGCGGGGACGATTTCGGCCCGGCCGCCGTAGACCACGGCTTTGCGGCACACTTTCGCCCCGATGGAGCCACTCGACTCGATCCCGCTGCGCCAGGTCTGGCGCGGCGACGCAACCGCCTGGCGCACCTTCGTCGCCGCGGCGGGGCCGTTGATGCGCGGCGTGATCTGGCGCGTGCTGTCGCGCGCCGGCCGGGGCGAGGACTGCGCCGACGTGCTGCAGGAGGCCTTCGTCCGGCTGCTGCGCGACGACTTCGCGCTGCTGCGCCGCTACGATCCGCAGCGCGCCGGGCTCGGCACCTGGCTGGGAGTGGTGGCCAGCAGTTGCGCGATCGACTGGTTGCGCAAGGCGCCGGCACACGAGACGCTCGAACGCGCCCCCGCGCAGGCCCTGGCAGCGGACGAGCCGAAGGACTACGACGCCCCGCTGCGGCTGCCGCCGGGACTGATCCCGCCGCGCCAGGCGCTGATCCTGAAACTGATCTACGAAGACGACCTGGACGTGGCCGAGGTGGCCGCGCTGCTCGGCATCGAAGCGCAGACGGTGCGCTCGCTGCGCCACAAGGCGATCGGACGCCTGCGCCAGTGGCTGAAATGCGAACGGCGGCGAGGATGATGCGCCGGTGTTCGCCGTACAACGGACTGTGAGGCTTGAATCGTGAAACGCAACCATCGACCTTCGCTGCGCCGGCTGATCGCCGCCCTGCCAGCCGGCGCGCAGTGCCCCGACGAGGCGACGCTGGCCGCCTGGCTGGAGGGGCGCCTGTCCGACCGGCAGGCCGAACAGGTGGACACCTGGCTGTGCCACGAACCGTTGTGGCGCCAGGCGCTGTGCCGGACGGCCGGCGAGCGGCAGGACTTGAGCGAGGCGGAGTGGGTGCGCGCGCTGGCGCTGCTGGCGCCGGCGGCAGCGGTGCGCGAGCGCTGGTTCGAACGGCTGCTGGCGCCGTTGCCGGCCTGGGGCATGGCCGGCCTGCTGGCCGCGGCGGGCTTCTGGCTCGGCAGCGGACTGGCCGCAGGGCCGGAGCGCGAGGCGCTGCTGCTGGCCTGGGTCCTGACGGGGCTGCCGCTATGAGCGGGATCGGCCATCGCACGCTGCGCACCGCCCTGCTGCTCTCGCTGCTGCTCAACGGCGCGGTGCTGGCCGGCTTCCTCTATCAACACTTCCTGGCCCGCCCGGACACCAGCATCGCAGCGGTGGCCGCCAGACTGGGCCTCGACGCGACCGAAAGGCAGGCGCTGGCGGCGATGCGGCGCGCGGTATTCGCGCAGGTGCGCGAGCTGCGCCGGCGCAGCGCCGAGCCGAACGCCCGCCTGCGCGAGCTGGTCGCCGGCGGCGCCGCCGACGATCCGGAACTGACGCGGGCGCTGGCGCGCATCGCCGAGGAGCGCGCCCGCATCCAGCACGACGCGATCGCACGGCTGATCGCCTACCGCGATGGCCTGTCGCCCGAGGCGCGACGGCGCTTCGCCGCGGCGATGCGCGACAAGGGCTTCATGCTGTCGATGTTCGGCGTCAGCAGCTGGGGCCTGCCGTCGGATCCGGCGGCGCAATGATGTCGACGGGGATGTCGCGCATGCGGCGCCCGTAGCACCTCTCATGACGAATCGAACTGGAGATGCCCGCCGATGAAGTGCTTCAAGACCGCGCCGCTGGCGCTGCCGCTGTTGCTGTCCGCTTGCGGCGGCGGCGGCGGTGGCGGACCGACGCGCGAGGCGCCGCTGGCGCCGACGACCTACTACGTCGATGCCGTGCGCGGTAGCGACACCGCGTCCGGCGGCGCGTCCGAACCGTTCAGGACCATCGCCCGCGGCATCGGCCGGCTCGCACCGGGCGACACCTTGTGCATCGCCGGCGGCGACTATCGCGCCGAGGGCACCCTCATGATCCGGCTGCGCGCCGAGGCCGCGACGCCGGTCGTCGTCGAGAGCTGCAGTGGCCGCGTCGAGGTCGATTCGGTCCGCATCGAGGACAGCGCCTGGGTCGAGCTGCGCGGCTTGACGATCGCCAGCGGCAAGGCCTTGCCGCCCGGCTGGCCCGACATGCCCGAGATCCTGATCGACAGCGTCGGCGCCGCCTACGCCATCGACCCCGACGAGCCCTGGAGCACGCGGGCCGCCAAGGTCGACATGCGCTACCACAGCTACTCGACCTTCGTCGATCCGCTCGGCGGTACGGACTCGTGGGAGTACGCGCTGTACTCGGAAGGGATCGGCGTATCGGCCTCGCAGCACGTGCGGCTGGCCGGCAACACCATCTCGCTGCACACGGTCGGCGTCGAGCTGCGCAACGAGTCGTCCTCGATCGTGGTCGAGGACAACGCGATCCGCTATTGCCTCGACGGCCTGCGCGGCGACAAGCGCGCGATCGACGGCTTCAGCTACTCGGCCAGCACGATCCGCAGGAATCTCGTCGAGCAGAGCTTTCGCGAAGGGATCCGGCTCAGCTTCGGCGCCAGCGACAACGTCGTGGAAGACAACCTGGTGCAGAACACCGGCCACAGCCACATCGCCACCTGGCAGGCGGGCGGCGGCAACACGATCCGCCGCAACGTGCTGCGCCAGGGCGGCTACTACGCCGAGACCATGCGCTGGCCGGGACCGTCCGCGATCAGTGTGCACAGTGCCGGAGCCGGCACACGGGTCGAAGCCAACAGCATCGCGCGCCAGGTGGACATGAGCTTTCGCGACGGCAACGGCGTGATCATCGACAACAACGGCGGCGCCGCGGTGACGATCGCCAACAACCTGATCCACCAGGTGATGGGCAGCGGCATCAGCTCGGTGTTCGGCGGCAACGCGACGATTCAGCACAACACCATCGTCGACAGCGGCCACGCCACGACGGCCAGCGGCAACGGCATGGGCATACGCTTGTCGGAGGACAGCGACGTCGGCAACACGATCGCCAACAACCTGATCGTCGATCCGGCCAACGGCGGCATCTGGTTCCGCAACCACACGCTCGCCGGCCAGGCCCTCATCGACAACAACCTGTACGACTTCAGCGGCCTGCCGCTGGTAGCCGACGGGCTCGAGAGCTACGCCGACCTGGCCGCCTGGCGCGCCAGCGGCCATGGTCTGCAGGCGCTGCAAACGGCGGCGCGGCTGGAGCAGCCGGCCGAGGGCCTGTTCGGCGTGGCGGCCGACTCGCCGGCCCGCGGCGCCGGCAGCACGGCGCACGGCAGCGAGCACGATCTCGACGGCACGCCGCGTGCGAGCCCGCCCACGATCGGTGCCTTCGAAGCGACCGCGGCCTCGTTCGCCGAGCCGAAACGGTTCCTGTTCGGCCTGCATTCCGACCCGGGCGGCGCGCAGGACTTCGTCGCCACGACGCGCGAGGTCGCGCTGGTCAATGAATTGCGCGCGCAGCTGGCGCTGCCGATGGAAGCGCGAACCCGCTTCGTCAATGGCCCGATCGAGCGCGGCGGGCACGGCCACAACCTGGCCTGGAACTGGCATTTCCTGCCCGGACAGTGGACGCTGACCGATTCTGCGATCGAACTGTGCGACGGCACGCCGGCGATGCTGCAGGCGGATCTCGCCTACTCGGTGGACGTCGTGGCGCAGTTCTGCCCGTGGGACGCCTACGTCAAGGCGGAGTTGTGAGACGGCGGTGCGGCGGCGATGAGTGACGACAGGGTCGAGTGCCGCAACCCGGTCGCCGGCAAGCAACCGACCCGCATCGAGCGCTGGAAATATCTGGCGGTGCGGCGGGCGATCCTCGCCACGCTCGCCGCCGAGCCGGCCGGCGTCCCGTTCGGCGAGCTGCGCAGCCGCGTCGCCGAGCGATTGAGCGAGGCGGAACGGGCCGCGCTGGGTTCGCTCGGCTGGTACACGACGACCGTCAAGCTGGATCTGGAAGCCAGGGGCGAGATCGTCCGCCTGCCGGGCAGCGGAGCGCAGCGGCTGCGCGCCCGCTGAGCGGGCGCCACGGCGATGGCCGCCCCCGGTGCCGGGGCGTTCCCATGCCCGAGCCATGAGTTCGAGCGGCGCTGGAGCGCAAGCGCGGTTCAGCTGAAGAGCGTATCCCGATGTATCGCCGCGGGCGCCGCGAGGCTTCGCCGCCCGGCGCCCGGGACGGTGCAGCTGCCGTCAGGGCCGCTCTTTGAGCCGGGTGATGAACGCCGAATTGGCGTCTTCCGGATAGGCATAGACGATCTTACCGTCGCGGATCTCGCCGAGCACCACCATGTTCTCCGAGATCGCTTCGTGGTCGTCCGCGGTGAATGGGCGGTCGTAGCGCGTGATCAGCGTCGACTCGGTCCGCAGCGTGAGGTCTTCGAGCTGCTGGCGCAGCGTCTCCGGATTGGTGTCTCCGCTCAGGAAGATCGCCAGGAACAGCAGGCGCAGCGCATCGTAGGTCTGTGCCGCCGAGATCGCCGACGGAATGTGCTCCATGTTGTTGATGCGGCGGAAGGCCGCCGCGAACTCGCTCTTCAGCGAAGACAAATCGTTGTCGATGTAGGTGACCGCCATCCGCGTGCCGTTGGCCGCGCTGCCGGCGTTCTCGATGAAGGTCTGCTGGGACATGGTCCAGGAACCGACGATCGGCAGTTCGAGCTTCATCCGGGCGGCGCTCTTGACCACCTCGGCATCCTCCTTGGGAAGGCCGTACAGGATGATGGCTTCGGCGTTCGCCGCCTTCACCTTGCCCAGTTGGGCCGTCATGTCGGTATCGCCGACGTCGAAACCCTCGACCGCGGCGGCCTTCATGCCGCGGCGGGTCAGTTCGGCAATCACGCCGTCCCGCCCGTACTCGCCGTAGGGGGTGCGGTCGTGCAGCACCGCGATCCGGCTCAGCTTGCGCCGGTCGAGCAGATCCTTCAGCAGTACCTTGGGCTGGATCGCGTCACTCGCCCCCATGCGAAAGACGAAGCGCTTCGACACCTCCGGACCGGCGTACTGGCCGGTGACCTTCGCTCCGGTGGCGACCGTGACGATCAGCGGAACGCCGGCCTGCTGGAAGACCTTCGACGACGGAATCGCGACGCCGGTATTGGCGTAGCCCACGGTGGCCACCACCTTTGCACTCGACGTCAGTTCCTTGGCGATCTCGACGCCGCGAGCGGGCGTCGCCCGGTCGTCGCGGATCACCAGTTCGATCTTGCGCCCGAGCAGTCCGCCCATCGAGTTGACTTCGTGTGCGAAGACTTTCGCGCCGCCGACGATGCTCTGCCCCATATCGGTCGACGAGGGGCCGCTCAACGGACCGACGATGCCGATGCGGATCGGCGGCTCTTCCGCCGCGGCCGAGAGGACGACACAGATGCTTCCGAGCAGCACCGCCAGGTTCTTGCCGAGGTTCATGAAATGTGTTCTCCAGGAGCTCGCGACCGGGGATCCACCCACCGCCCGGCGAGGCGCCGCGACGGAGAGTGCCAATAATCCATGCAAGGCCATCTTGACGGCTCCGGCAGGCGTTAACTTTAGCGCCGCCGCCTCACTCGACCCGGCTCACGACCCACCCTTCGGAGCGCAGCAGGGCCGGCAATCCACGGGGTCCGTACAGGTGCAGCGCGCCGACCGCGGCGAAGACGCCGCCCCGGCGCAGGTGGGCCTGCAGGCGGTAGGCCATCACCACGCTGCGATCGAGAACGATCTTCTTCTCCAGCAGCGCCTGGTGGCGGCGGCCCTGCGGCGTGGCGCCGCCATTGCGGCGCGACAGCGCCGCCAGGGCCGCCAGATCGCCGCGGAGGTAGGCGGCAATGCCTTGTTCCATTTCCGCCCGCAATGCGTCGTGCCGCTGCAGCGCGATCTCGAGCAGCGCGAGCTGGGTCTCGAGCGGAATGCCGTCGAAGACCGCGATCTGCTCCTCCACCGAGTCGAGTTCCTCGATGCGCTTGTTGGCGAAGCGGGCCCGCACGTAGAGCGAGATGTCGAGGCTCTCGCCCCCTTGCCCGTCGACGCCGGTGGCCAGCAGCAGCGCGGCCCAGGGCTTCAGGCGCTGCACGTGCCCTGTTTCGAAGCCGCGCCCGGCAAGCCGCTCGGCCAGGCGCGCAAAGTCCTCCGGCGTCATCAACTGCGACAGCCTGCGCCCGCCATCGAGCAGGCTGGCTTCGCTGAAACGCCTCGCCACGGCCCGGTCCGGATACATCTCCAACACGAAGCTGCGGGCCTCGCGGAACGCCTTGTCGGCCGTTGCCGGCAACTCGAGCAGGCGCGGGTCGGCCAGATGCATCGTGCCGAACAGGTAGCTCGGCGCTACGCCTTCGCGGCTCACGCGCCACAGCAAGCCCTGTTCGTAACGCTCCTCGGCCACCGCCTGTGCCGCCGGCAGCGCAATGCACAAGGCCGCGACCAGGCCATCGAGGGCGCAACGCAACATGCGCGCAACGCCCCGCCAAGCGTTCGTCCGCGCGTGGTGGCTGGCCGGCGGCTTGCGCGCCACAGCAACGAAAGTGATTGCGGCATGCATTAGAATTTACTAACTTACTAACTAATTGAATTCCGGTGCGTCGCCACCGGCGCCCGGACTGCCGAGAACAAGGAGGAGAGGACAAGCATGGCACACATCATCATCATCGGCGCGGGTATCGGCGGACTGCCGATGGCCTACGAGATGCGCGACGCGGCGCGCCCGGAAGACCGCATCACGGTCATCGCCAAGGACGCCAAGTTCCATTTCGTTCCGTCGAATCCCTGGGTGGCGGTGAGCTGGCGCAAGCGCGAGGACATCGAGGTGGATCCGGCCGAGGTGCTGGCCAAGCGCAGGATCGACTACATCCCGATCGCCGCCGCGCGCGTCCGCCCGGACGACAACGCGGTGGAACTGCAGGACGGGCGCGTGCTGAGCTACGACTACCTGGTCATCGCGACCGGCCCGCGGCTGGCCTTCGAGGAGGTGCCGGGCCTCGGCCCGGACGGTCACACCCAGTCGGTCTGCCATGTGGACCACGCCGTCACCGCCGAATCGCACTGGCAGGATTTCGTCGCCGAGCCGGGGCCGGTGGTGGTCGGCGCGGTACAGGGTGCCTCGTGCTTCGGTCCGGCCTACGAGTTTGCGATGATCGTGGACGCGGACCTGCGCAAGCGCCGCATCCGCGACCGGGTGCCGATGACCTTCGTCACCTCCGAGCCCTACATCGGCCATCTCGGCCTGGGCGGCGTCGGCGATTCCAAGGGCATCATGGAATCGGCCTTCCGCGACCGCCATATAAAGTGGATCTGCAATGCCAAGGTGGAGCGCATCGACGCCGGCACGATGCACGTCGTCGAGCACGACGAGGACGGCAACGAAAAGCGCCGCCACGAGCTGCCGTTCAGGTATTCGATGATGCTGCCGGCGTTCAAGGGCGTCGACGCGGTGTACGGCATCGAGGGCTTGGTCAATCCGCGCGGCTTCGTGCTGATCGACCGGCAGCAGCGCAATCCGAAATATCGCAACGTGTTCGCGGTCGGCGTCTGCGTCGCGATCCCGCCGGTCGAGGCGACGCCGATACCGACCGGTACGCCGAAGACCGGCTACATGATCGAATCGATGGTGACCGCCACCGCGCACAACATCCGGGCCCTGATCGACGGCCGCGAACCGGCCGAGAAGGCCACCTGGAACGCGGTCTGCCTGGCCGACTTCGGCGACACCGGCGCGGCCTTCGTGGCGCTGCCGCAGATCCCGCCGCGCAACGTGAACTGGTTCTCCCAGGGCAAGTGGGTGCACATGGCGAAGATCGGGTTCGAGAAATATTTCTTGCGCAAGATGAGGAAGGGCACCACCGAGCCGGTCTATGAGAAAGTGGTGATGCAGGCGATCGGCATCGCCAAGCTGCGCAAGGAGGGCTGAGTCCCCCGCCGGCGGGCCCGGCGCGCGGCGCCGGCCGGCTTGCCTTCGCGCGGCGCGGCGGGCATGATCCCCGGCACAACGACGAACATGATTTGGCCCGGGGAAGGAGCCGAAGCCGGCACGCGATTGCCGGGACCCGCCGCGTTCGTGCCCCAGGCCGCGCGGCCCAGTCCTGTCCGGGAGACAGATGAACGACGCGCGCACACCCGCCAACGGCAGCCCCGCCGAGCACCCGCTCCGCTACAAGCTCAACAACGAACTGCATGCCCGCCCGCCGGTCGCGATCCGCAGCCCGCAGGCGGTGTCCTACGTCGCCCTGATCCACGAGGGCGCGACGCCGGACGACGAGGTCGCCCACCTGCGGCAGCTGGCAGCGGCCTTCGCGGTGCCGCTGCCGGAAGTGGACGGCGATCACCTGCTGCTGGTGACGCCGCGCTTCCGCTTGAAGTGGGAGCGCCACACCGAATTTTCCTGCTACACCTTCTTCCGCGACCTGGAGGCCGCCGACGACGACCAAGCCACCGCCGCCGAAGCGCTGCCGGCGCGCTGGCTGGAAGCGATCCCGGGCCGGCTGCTGGTGGCCACCCACGTGGCGATCCGCGACGCGGCCGAGACGACGCCGGAGTCGGTGATGTCGGGCGCGACGCGGGAAGGCTCGCCGATGATCGTGACGCGGGTCGCGGATGGCGGCGCGTGGGTGTTCACGGACTTCCTGCTGACCGACGGCTGGACCCGCTTCCTGGTGCTGGACGAGAAGCTCACGCCCCGCCAGACCGGCCGCATGGTGCAGCGCCTGCTCGAGATCGAGACCTACCGGATGACCGCGCTACTGGCCTTCCCGGTGGCCAAGGAGGTGGGCCGCCTGCTGAACCGCGCGGAAGGCGAACTGGCCGACCTGATGGACCGGATCGGGGCCGCCACGACACCGGAGGACGAGCGCCAGGTGCTGACCCGCCTGACCCGGCTGGCGGCCGAGGTCGAGCGCTCGGTGTCGCGCACTACGTTCCGCTTCGGCGCCGCGGCGGCCTACCACCAGCTGGTGCAGCACCGCGTCGACGAACTGCGCGAGGCGCGGGTCAGCGGTTTCACGACGATCCGCGAGTTCATGGACCGCCGGCTGGCGCCGGCGATCAACACCTGCGCCGCCAACGCCCGCCGCCAGGACGACTTGTCGGGCCGGATCGCGCGCAACTCGCAGTTGCTGCGCACCCGGGTGGACATCGAACTGGAACGGCAGAACCAGGAACTGCTGGCGCAGATGAACCGGCGTGCCAAGCTGCAACTGCGTTTGCAGGAGACCGTCGAGGGCTTGTCGGTGGTGGCGATCACCTACTACGCCTCGCAACTGGTCCAATATATGGCCAAGGGCGCCAAGAAGCTGATCGTACCGCTGACGCCGGAGTTGCTGACCGCGCTCTCGATCCCGCTGATCGCGGCGGCGGTGGCCTTCGGCCTGCACCGGATGCGCAAGGCGCTGGCGGCCGCCGAGTCCCACCAGGACTGAGCCGGGAGTAAGGAATCGGCGTCCCGGCCGTCAAGTACCTGTCGCACACACCCCCGCCTGCGACAGGAGGAACGACCTTGCATGACGGAACTCTTGAAGCTCGCCTGCCGGCCGCACACCTTGCGCACCTCGCTGCGCATCGCGCTGCTGGTCGGCGCCGTGCTGAACCTGATCAACCAGGGCGATCGATTGTTCTCCGAGGCCTCGTTCGACTGGGGGCGCATGCTGCTCAATTTTCTAGTACCTTTCTGCGTAGCCAGCGCGAGCGCCGCGCTGAACGCCAGGGGCCAGGAAAAGGAGAGCCGATGAGCGAAGCCGTCGAGGGGGGGCGGATCGACTGGAACGACCCGTCGATCGAGAAGATCCGACGGGACATGGTGCGCTTTGCCCAGCTCCAGTTGCGCGACGCCGGCGCGGCCGAGGACATGGTGCAGGAGGCGTTGCTGTCGGCGATGAAGTACGAATCCAGCTTCGCCGGCCGCTCGGCACTGAAGACCTGGATGTTCTCGATCCTGCGCAACAAGATCGTCGACCACATCCGCAAGAGTTCGCGCGAGATCGCCGGCTCGGACCTGGTGGCCGGCAGCGCCGACGAGGGCGACGACTTCGACGCGCTGTTCGACCAGCGCGGCCACTGGAACCCCGACGATCGCCCGCCCACCTGGGCGGACCCGGAGGCCTCGCTGTCGCAGCAGCAGTTCTGGGACGTCTTCGATGCCTGCCTGGAGCGCCTGCCGCCGAAGACCTCGCGGGTGTTCATGATGCGCGAGTTCCTCGACCTGGACACCGACGAGATCTGCAAGGAACTGGGCATCAGCAGCAGCAACTGCTGGGTCATTCTGCACCGCGCGCGCGCCGGTCTCAGGATGTGCCTGGAAGCCAACTGGTTCGAGGCGGAGGCCAAGCCATGCTGAGCTGCAAGGAAGTCAGCCGGCTGTGCTCGGAAGAGCAGGACCGGCCGTTGAGCGTCAAGGAGCGCATCAACCTGCGCATGCACCTGGCCATCTGCAAGGCCTGCACCAATTTCCGCGATCAGATGCAGTTCCTGCGCGCTGCCACACGTCGCTATCGGGAAGGGCGGCCGGGTTCGGACGAGCGCTGAGGCGGCCACTTGGGCAGCGTGCTCGACCGGGTCGGCCACAGCATCGGGCGCTACCTGTCGCGCCCGGTCAAGAGCGATTACCTGACGCCGCCGACACCGCCCGAGGTGCTGATGCGCACGCTGTTGCCCGGCGACGTGCTGCTGGTCGAAGGCAATACCCGGGTCAGCGGCATCATCAAGTACCTGACCCAGTCCACCTGGTCGCATGCCGCGCTGTACGTCGGCGACGCACTTGCCGATCGCCCCGACATGCCGCGCCAGGCCTTCATCGAGGCGGACATCGTCGACGGCGTGAGGGCGGTCGGCATCGACGAATACGTGCTGCTGCCGAGCCGCATCTGCCGCCCGGCCGGCATCCTGCAGGAAGACCTGCAGGCGGTGCTGCGCTTCGCGATCGAACGCATCGGGCAGCAGTACGACCTGCGCAACATCATCGACCTGGCGCGCTACCTGTTTCCGACCCCGCCGGTGCCGCAGCGCTTCCGGCGCCGCATGCTGTCCCTCGGCAGCGGCGATCCGACGCGCGCGATCTGCTCCACGCTGATCGCCCAGGCCTTCCAGTCGGTGCGCTATCCGATCCTGCCGCAGAGCGTGCAGGTGCCCGGCCACGACCCCGGCTGTCCGGAATGCGTCGAGGAACTGCTGCAACAGCGCCATTACAGCCTGTTCGCACCGCGGGACTTCGACGTCTCGCCCTACTTCCAGATCGTCAAACCGAGCATCGGCCGCGCCGCCGCCTACCGCACGCTGGCCTGGGCCGACCAGGCGCGCGAAAAGCCGCTCTCGGTGTAGCCTTTCGGGACTCGGCGGCGAACAGAAGCGGCCGTGCCATAATTTCCCGACACCAGGCTGCGAACCGACATGATCGATCCAACCCCCTTCAAGGCCAGGCGCGAGCGCCTGCTCGAGCAGATGCGCGCGAACGGCGGCGGCGTGGCGCTGATCCCGACCGCGCCGGAAGCGATCCGCAATCGCGACACCCACTACCCGTACCGGCACGACAGCTATTTCTACTACCTGACCGGCTTCCGCGAGCCCGACGCGGCACTGCTGCTGGTGGCCGGCGACGACTCGCGCTCGATCCTGCTGTGCCGCGAGAAGGACCCGGAGCGCGAGATCTGGGACGGTTTCCGCTACGGGCCCGAGGCGGCGCGCGAGCAGTTCGCGCTGGACCAGACCGAGCCGATCGGCCGGCTGGCCGAACTGCTGCCGGAGCTGTGCGCGAACCAGCCGGCGCTGTACTACTCGGTCGGCCACGACGCGCCATGGGACCAGCGCGTCACGACGGCCCTCAACGCGGCCCGCGCCAACACCCGCAGCGGCGTCACGGCACCGTCCACGATCCGCGACGTGCGCGCGCTGCTGGACGAGATGCGGCTTCTCAAGGACGAGGCCGAGATCGCGCTGATGCGGCGCGCCGCGGCGATCTCGGCGGAGGCCCACCGGCAGGCGATGCGCACGGCGCGGCCGGGCATCTTCGAGTACGAGGTGGAGGCCGTCATCGGCCAGTGCTTCCGCCGCGCCGGCTCGCAGGCCCCCGCCTATCCGTCGATCGTCGCCAGCGGCCCGAACGCCTGCGTGCTGCATTACGTCGACAACGATCGCCGCATGCAGGACGGCGATCTGCTGCTGATCGACGCCGGCTGCGAACTGGACGGCTACGCCTCGGACCTCACCCGCAGCTTTCCGGTCGGTGGCCGCTTCAGCGCCGCCCAGCGCGACATCTATCAACTGGTGCTGGCGGCGCAGGCCGCCGCGGTCGAACGCATCCGTCCCGGCGAGCACTGGAACGCGCCGCACGATGCGGCAGTCGAGGTGATGGCGCGCGGCCTGCTGGATCTCGGCCTGCTCAAGGGCAGCTTCGAGGAGGTGATGGAGAAGCACGACTACCGCCGCTTCTACATGCACCGCACCGGCCACTGGCTGGGGCTCGACGTGCACGACGCCGGCGAGTACAAGCACGATGGCGACTGGCGGGCGCTGCAGGCCGGCATGACACTGACGGTCGAGCCGGGCTGCTACGTGCGTCCCGCCGACGACGTGCCGGAAGCGTTCTGGAACATCGGCGTGCGCATCGAGGACGATGCGCTGGTGACTGACGACGGCTGCGAGCTGATCACCGCGGGCGCGCCCAAGACAGTGGCCGAAATCGAGCAATGGATGGCCGGGATAAGCGATGCCGCATGATTTGCTGATCGTCGGCGCCGGTCCGGTCGGCATGGCGCTGGCGCTGGCGCTGCGCGACGCCGGCCTCGACATCGCGCTGGTGGACGCGCGCCGGCGAGGCGCCGCCCGGCACGACCCGAGGGTGTTGGCACTGGCCGAGGGCAGCCGCCAGACGCTGCAGCGCCTGGGGGTCTGGCAGCGCATCGAAGGGACGCCGATTGGCAGCATCCACGTCTCGCAATGCGGCGGCTTCGGCCGCACCCGCATCGAGGCCGCCGACTACCGCGTCGATGCCCTCGGCCATGTCGTTCGCGCCGGCGATCTGGCGACCGCGCTCGACGATGCGCTCGCCGCCGCCGGCATTGCGGTGGTGGACGGTAGCCGGGTCGCCGGGCTGCAAGCCGGCGACGAGGACGTCGCCGTCAGTCTCGACGGCGGCGCCGTCCTGCGGGCGCGGCTGGTGGCCTGCGCCGAGGGCGGCGTGGCAGACGACGAGCCCGGCGTCGCGCGCCGCGACTACGACCAGCATGCGCTGATCTCGCTCGCCATGCCGTGCCGAGCCCATGGCGGACTGGCCTACGAGCGCTTCACACCGCACGGACCGTTGGCGCTGCTGCCCTGCGGCGAGCGCTACGCGATCGTCCATGGCACCAGCCCGGCCGAGGCGGAGCGCCTGCTGGCGCTGGACGACGACCGCTACATGGCCGAGCTCGAACGCTGCATGGCCGGCCGGCTGCGCTTCGCCCGGGTCGAGCAGCGGCTGCGCTTTCCGCTCGGACTGCGCTATCGCAGCGATCCGGTCGGCGAGCGCTGCGTGTGGCTCGGCAATGCCGCCCAGACGCTGCACCCGGTGGCCGGCCAGGGCTTCAATCTGGCCTTGCGCGACGTCTGGGCACTGGCCACGACGCTGCGCCGGGCGCTGCCGGACGGCGACATCGGCGCGCCGGCGACGCTGGCCCGCTATCGGCGCGCGCGCCGGCTCGACCGGGCCGCGACGATCGGCATCACCGACACGCTGGTGCGCTTGTTCAGCAACGATTCGGCATTGCTGCGACCGCTGCGCGGTGCTGGCCTGCTGGCCCTCGACGCCTGCCCGCCGCTGCGCGGCCTGCTGGCCCGGCGGATGATGTTCGGCGCCCGCGCCTGGCCCTGAGCGCGGCCGGGCGGAGGCTGCAAGAAGACGTTGCGCGCGTCACGACGCTCGTCGCTGGCGGCCTCAATTTTGCCGACGGGAAGCCGCCCCATCGGTTAGAATCCCGGCTTTCCCCGCTTGCCCCTACCCCCATGCAACTCGCCGGTTTTGACCTGCGGAACAACGTCTTTCTGGCGCCCATGGCAGGCGTCACCGACCGCCCGTTCAGGCAGATCGCGCGGCACATGGGCGCCGGCCTGGCGGTGTCCGAGATGGTGACTTCGAACGCGCTGCTGTACGCCACCGAGAAGACCCGCCGGCGCACCGACCACAGCGGCGAGAACGGCCCGATCAGCGTCCAGATCGCCGGCGCCGATCCGGCGACGATGGCCGAGGCGGCGCGCCACAACGTCGCTCGCGGTGCCCACGTCATCGACATCAACATGGGCTGTCCGGCCAAGAAGGTGTGCAACGTGGCGGCCGGCTCGGCCCTGCTGCGCGACGAGAAGCTGGTCGGCGAGATCCTGCGGGCGGTGGTGGCGGCGGTGCCGGATACGCCGGTGACGCTGAAGTGCCGCACCGGCTGGGATCGACACAACCGCAATGTCATCGCGATCGCCCGCATCGCCGAGCAAGAAGGGATCCGCGCCCTGACCGTGCACGGCCGCACGCGCGAGGACCGCTTCACGGGCGAGGCGGAATACGACTCGATCGCCGAAGTGAAGCGCGCCATCGGCATCCCGGTGATCGCCAACGGCGACATCGACTCGGCGCGGAAGGCGCGCGAGGTGCTGCGCCATACCGGCGCGGACGCGGTAATGGTCGGCCGGGCCGCCCAGGGCCGGCCGTGGATCTTCAGCGAAATCGCGCATTTCCTGGCCACCGGCGAGGAACTGCCGCCGCCCCCGCCGCACGAGGTCCATCGCACCTGCCGTGCCCACGTCGAAGCCATCCACGATTTCTACGGTGCCGACGCCGGCCTGCGCATCGCGCGCAAGCACATCGGCTGGTACGCGCGCGGCATCGCCGGCGCCCACGCCTTTCGCCAGCAGGTGGTCCGCCTCGACGACGCGCAGGCGCAACTGGAAGCGGTGGACCGTTTCTTCAGTCAATCGCCCGCCGGTCACGACCGGTACGAGCGCACCAGGGATCTTGCCGAGGAACTGGCAGCATGAGCCGCAACAACGAGATCGCAGATTCGGTATTTCGCACCCTCGAGCGCTATTTCCGCGACCTGGACGGCGAGAAACCTGCTGCGATCTACGACCTGGTGATGAAGAACGCCGAACGGCCGATGCTCGAGTTCGTCCTCAAACATGCCAACGGCAACCAGACCGCGGCGGCGGACATGCTGGGCATCAACCGCAACACCCTGCGCCGCAAGCTGACCGAACACGACCTCCTTTGAACCCGCGCCCGCGAGGGCGCCCCTGGCACACGACAGAATGAAAGTTTCACGAGCACTGATCAGCGTCTCCGACAAGCACGGCATCGTCGACTTCGCGCGCCAGCTGGCCGACGCCGGCGTCGCCCTGCTGTCCACCGGCGGCACCGCCAAGCTGCTGCGCGAGGCCGGCCTCGCCGTCACCGACGTATCGGAACATACCGGCTCGCCGGAGATCCTCGACGGGCGGGTCAAGACCCTGCATCCGAAGGTGCACGGCGGACTGCTGGCGCGGCGCGATTCGACCGAGCACATGCAGACCATCGCCGAGCACGGCATCGAGCGCATCGACCTGCTGGTGGTGAACCTCTACCCGTTCCAGCAGACGATCGCGCGGCCGGACTGTACGCTGCAGGAGGCGATCGAGAACATCGACATCGGCGGCCCGGCGATGGTGCGCGCGGCGGCCAAGAACCACGGCAACGAGGCCGGCGGCGTGGCGGTCGTGACCGATCCGGACGACTACGCCTCGATCATCGAGGAGATGCGGGCCGGCGACGGCGGCATCTCGGCAGCCACCCGCTTCTCGCTGGCAGTCAAGGCCTTCACCCACACCGCCCGCTACGACAGCGCGATTTCCAACTACCTCACTGCGCTCGACGCCGAAGGGCGCGTCCGCAGCTACCCGGACCGGCTGCAACTGGCCTTCGACAAGGTGCAGGACCTGCGCTACGGCGAGAATCCGCACCAGAGCGCAGCCTTCTACCGCGAGCCCGGCGCCGCCGTCGGCGGTATCGCGGCCTATACCCAGTTGCAGGGCAAGGAACTGTCCTACAACAACATCGCCGATGCCGATGCGGCGTGGGAGTGCGTCAAGGCCTTCGACAGCACTGCCTGCGTCATCGTCAAGCATGCCAACCCCTGCGGCGTGGCGCTCGGCGCGACGCCGCAGGAAGCCTACGCGCGGGCCTTCCAGACCGACCCGACGTCGGCCTTCGGCGGCATCATCGCGTTCAACGCAGAAGTGGACGCACTCACCGCCGAGGCGGTCTCGAAGCAGTTCATGGAAGTGCTGATCGCGCCGGGCTACAGCGCCGCCGCTCTCGACGTGCTGCGAGGCAAGCAGAACGTGCGGGTACTGACGATGCCGGCCGGCGAATTGTGCCAGATCGACATGAAGCGGGTCGGCGGGGGCCTGCTGGTGCAAAGCGCCGACCACGCACCGATCGGGCTGACCGACCTGAAGGTGGTCACGCGGCGGGCGCCGGACGAGCGCGAGGCGCAGGACCTGCTGTTTGCCTGGCGGGTCGCCAAGTACGTCAAGTCCAACGCCATCGTGTACTGCAGGGACGCCATGACGGTCGGCGTCGGCGCCGGCCAGATGAGCCGCGTCGACTCGGCCCGCATCGCCCGCATCAAGGCAGAGAACGCGGCTCTGACGATCCAGGGCTGCGTGGTCGCATCGGACGCCTTCTTCCCGTTCCGCGACGGCCTCGACGTGCTCGCCGAAGCCGGCGCGACGGCCGTCATCCAGCCGGGCGGCTCGATGCGCGACGCGGAGGTGATCGCCGCCGCCGACGAGCACGGACTGGCCATGGTATTCACCGGTTTCCGCCATTTCCGCCACTAGAGCGAGACGGTTGCCGAACCCGCGAGCGCCCTCGAACCCTACAGAGAAACCACCGCAAAAATGAAAGTCCTTGTCATTGGCTCAGGTGGCCGCGAACACGCGCTGGCCTGGAAGCTCGTCCAGTCACCGAAGGTACATAAGGTGTATGTCGCGCCGGGCAATGCCGGCACGGCGCTGGAACAAGGCATCGAGAACGTGCCGATCAGCGATACCCGGGTGCTGATCGAGTTCGTCAAGCGCGAGGACGTGGCGCTGACCGTGGTCGGCCCCGAGGCGCCGCTGGCAGAAGGTGTGGTGGACGCCTTCCGCCAGGCCGGCCAGCCGATCTTCGGCCCGAGCCGGGCGGCCGCCCAGCTCGAGGCTTCGAAGGATTTCGCCAAGCAGTTCATGGTGCGGCACAAGATCCCGACCGCCCGCTACGCCACCTTCAGCGACGCCGACGCGGCGCATGCCTATGTCAGGCAGCAGGGCGCGCCGATCGTCATCAAGGCCGACGGCCTGGCGGCGGGCAAGGGGGTCGTGGTGGCGATGACGGCCGACGAGGCCCATGCCGCAATCGACATGATGCTGGTGGACAACAAGATGGGCGGCGCCGGCGCGCTGGTGGTGATCGAGGAATTCTTGCGCGGCGAGGAGGCCAGTTTCATCGTCATGGCCGACGGCCGCAACGCGATGGCCCTGGCCACCAGCCAGGACCACAAACGGCTCAAGGACGGCGACCAGGGCCCCAATACCGGCGGCATGGGCGCCTACTCGCCGGCACCGATCGTGACGCCCGAGATTCACGCCCGGGTGATGCGCGAGGTCATCATGCCGACGCTGAACGGCATGCTCGCCGACGGCCATCCCTATACCGGCTTCCTCTACGCCGGCCTGATGATCGACGACGCCGGCAAGCCGCGCGTGGTGGAGTTCAACTGCCGTATGGGCGATCCGGAGACGCAGCCGATCATGATGCGGTTGAAGACCGATCTGGTCGATCTGGTCGAGGCGGCGCTGGACGGCCGGCTCGACACCGCCGAAGCCGACTGGGACCGCCGTTTTGCCCTGGGCGTCGTGCTGGCCGCCCACGGCTATCCCGAGTCGCCGCGCAAGGGCGATGTGATCACGGGTCTGCCGAATCCCGGCAACGGCGACGCCCACGTCTTTCATGCCGGCACCGCCAGCCGGGATGGCCAGGTGGTGACCGCCGGCGGCCGGGTGCTGTGCGTCACGGCGCTCGGCGAGAACGTCAAGAGCGCTCAGAAGAACGCCTACGACGTGGCCGACCACATCATGTTCGATGGCCGCCAGCTTCGGCGCGACATCGGCCACCGCGCCATCAAGCGCTGAGCAGGCTGTACGAGTCGCTTCGCACCGGCTGACGCCGGCGGCGCAGGCAGTGTTATGCTGCGCCGGACCCGGCCGGGAAAGGCCGGCCGTTACGCGGTATTTGCACGGTCCTAGGAGGAGCACGTCATGACACTGAGTTTCGAGCTGACCAAGAACGAGAAAGGCGAGTTTTACTTCAAGCTGCATTCGGGCGCCGGCGGCACGCTGCTGCGCAGCGAGGGCTACAACGCCAAGGCCAGCGCCAGCAACGGCATCGAGTCGATCCGCAAGAACGCCGCCGAGGATGGCCGCTACGAACTGAAGACGGCCTCCGACGGACGCCCGTTCTTCAATCTCAAGGCCACCAACGGCCAGGTCATCGGCACCAGCCCGATGTTCGCCGACGAGGCGGCACGCACGGCCGCCATCGATCAGGTCAAGTCCGGCGCCGCAGGCGCGCCGCTCGCCGACAAGACCTGAAGCCGGCGATGCACGCCGCCCGCGTCAAGAGCTACCTGCAGGGACTGCAGCAAGGCATCGTCGAGCGACTGGAAGTCTTCGACGGCAAGGCGTTCGCGCGCGACGCCTGGGACCGCCCCCTCGGGGGCGGCGGCATCACCCGGGTGATCGAGGACGGCGCCTTCTTCGAGCGCGGCGGCTGCAACTTCTCGCACGTCATGGGCGGCACCTTGCCGCCCTCGGCCACCGCCAGCCGGCCCGAACTGGCCGGGCGCGGCTTCGAGGCGATGGGCGTGTCGCTGGTGCTGCATCCGCGCAATCCCTATTGCCCGACCGTGCACATGAACGTGCGCTTCTTCATCGCCGAGGCGGAAGGCACTGCGCCGGTGTGGTGGTTCGGCGGCGGCATGGATCTGACGCCCTACTACCCGTTCGAGGAGGACGTGCGCCACTTCCACGCCACCTGCCGGGCGGCCGTGATGCCGTGGGGCGAGGACGAATACCGGCGCCTGAAGGCGTGGTGCGACCGCTACTTCTTCCTCAAGCACCGCAACGAGCCGCGCGGCGTCGGCGGCTTGTTCTTCGACGATCACGGCGCGGACGGCTCGCTGCCGTTCGACGAGGCCTTCGGCCTCACGCAGGCCGTCGGCGATGCCTTCCTGGACGCCTACCTGCCGATCGCCGAACGCCGCCGGCAGACGCCCTACGGCGAGCGGGAGCGGGACTTCCAGGCCTATCGGCGCGGGCGCTACGTGGAATTCAATCTGGTCTTCGACCGCGGCACGCTGTTCGGGCTGCAGTCGGGCGGCCGCACCGAATCGATCCTGATGTCGATGCCGCCGATCGTCAAATGGCGCTACGACTGGCAGCCGGAGCCGGGCAGCGCCGAGGAAGCGCTCTACACCGACTATCTCAGGCCGCGGGACTGGGCCTGAGCCTGTCCGCCCTCGCCTCGCCGCTTCAGGCGGCGGCGATCTCGGCCGCGCGGCGATAGTGCCGCTGCGCCTCGGCGGGGCGATCGAGCGCTTCGGACAGCCGCGCCAGCGCGAGACAGGTGTCGCGGTCGGCCTGCACGCTCAGCGACGCTTCCAGGTAGCTCTGCGCTTTGCCCCACAGCTTCATCCGCATGCACAGCCTTCCCAGGCTGAGCAGCAGGCCGGCGTCGCGCGGATGGTCCTTCAGCCAACCCTCGGCCTTCGCCAGGCCGGCCGACAGGTCCTCGCTGTCGACGCAGCAGTCGGCATAGCTGCGGGCCAGCACCGGCTCCCAGTGTTCCGACAACATCTCTTCGACGGCCTTGCGCGCGATCGAGCCCTGGCCGGCGTCCACCAGGATCGGCACCGCGCGCTCCAGCAGCACGTGATCGCCGGCCTCGCGCGGCAGAATCGACGCCCAGTACTCGGCCAGCGCTGAGCCGTCGCCGGCCCGCTCGCGCAGGCACTCGACGTGGGCGCGGCGCACGATGGCCCCCGCGGCATCCTCGCTCAAGCCCTTGTGCTTGCGCAACTGGCGCGCCAGCCGTGCCGTTTCCTCCCACTGGCCGGCCCCTTCCGCCGCCCGCAGCGCCAGCCGCTGCGCCGCGATGTGGCGTTCGCCCCGTTCACGCAGCGTGCCGAGGCACTTGGCCGCCTCGTCGAAACGCCGCCCGTCCAGCGCCAACTCCGCCTCGGTCATCAGCCGCGCCGTGCGCAACGCCTGTACCGGACCCGCTTTCTCGAGCCATTCGCGGTAGGTCTCGTAGTCGCGGATCTCGTGCGCGGCACGGGCCGCGACGAGGGTTTCGATGCCGGCCTGCTCACCCTTCTTGTTCGAATCCCGCGCCAGCTTCAGGGCCTGCGCGTAGCGCCCTTCCATGAACATGCGCAGGCTGTCGTGCAGCTTCTTCTGCGCGCCCCGGCGGCGGCGCTCGGTGCGGAAGCGGCCGACCGCGCTCGGCACCCGCAGCGTGCGCACGATCAGCCTGATCAGGAAGTAGCCGGCGAAGAAGCCCAGTACCAGCAGGCAGATCACCAGGTTGAGTGACAACTGGGCATGGTACTGGGAGGTAAACACCTGCACGTAGCCGGTGTTGAGCTTGGCCAGCAGCGACAGCCCGGAGGCCAGCGCGAAGATGCCGATGAGCCAGAACAGTGCCCGCATGGCCGGACCCTCAGTGCGCGCTCGCCGGCGCTTCGGCTGGCGGCGAGTCGGTCGATGAGGAGTCGCTGGCGGCATCGCCGGCCGGCGCATGTTCGCCCTCGGAGGCGGTCGCCTTCACTTCGGCCGCTTCCTCCTTGGGCGCTTGTTCTCCGGCCGCTTCTTCCGGCGCTTCCTCTTTGGGCGCTTGTTCTTCGTGCGAGCCGGCGGCCGTCGCCGCGGCGGCAGCGCCTGCTGCCGGCATCTCCTCGCCATGGGCGGCGGCTCCCGTCGTCCCTGCCTCAGCCGACGCCGGCGCGGACGGCTGCAGCGGGGCCTCCTGCCCGTCGGCCTGGTGGGGCGGGGAGGCGGTCGGCGCCTTGCTCTCCGTTCCGGTGGCGATCGCCGGTGCCCGCTGCTGCAGGGCCCGCAGCTCGGCATAGGTATGCTGCAGCATCGGGATCTGGTCGGTACCGAGGTGAATCCTGGCCAGCTCGGCAATCTGCGCCAAGCCGTTGTCCACCACCGGGGACTTGGTGTCGAAGAAATGCTTGATCCACTCGGAAGCCTGCTGCAGATCGGTCTGATAGCTGCGGTCGTCGCCGGCCAGCACCGACAACCGGGCCGACAGCATGCGCAGGCGCAGATTCTCGCGCAGGAAGAATTCGTCCTTCGGCGACAGGAAGGCCGGATGCGCGCCGTCCAGGCGCTCGATGCGCACCAGCGAACTCAGTTCCTGCCACAGCTCGCCCGCGAAACGCTTGACCTTCTCCGGCACGCCGCCCGGCAGTGGTGCATCGCCGACCTCGAGCTTGGGCGGCGGCGCCACCAGGGCCAAGGGCATGCGATCTATGGCGGACACCAACACTTCCAGTCTGGCGGCCGTGCCGGTCACGTCCAGCCGCGGCGAAGCCGCCAGCAGTTCGATGTCCGACAGCATCGCCTTGCGCAGCCGCACCAGCGGCGCAGCATCGGCCTTCGCCAGCCGCGCCTCGGCTGCGCGCAGCGCCGCCAGCGCCGCTTCGACATTGCCGGCCAGTTGCAGTTGCTGCATCGCCAGGCCGACCGCCTGCTCGATCTCGACCAGCAACTGGTCTTCCCGGTTGCGGGCCAGCGACTCGTACAAGGCCTCGATCGCGGCCTGCTGCCCTCTGGCCTCGGCCAGATCCGCTTCGGTCCGCGCCAGCCGGCGCTGCAGATCGGCGATCGCATCCTGGCCCTGGCGTGCGGAGGCCCGTGCCTCTCGCGCGATCTCGTCGCCTTCGCTGACGCGGCCGGCAACTTCGTGGCGCAAGCCGTCGACCGTCTGCTTGCCCTGCTGCCACACCCATCCGATCGCGGCAAAGGCGAGCAGCAGGCCCACCACCAGTAGCGGCAGCATGCGGGAGCCCTTGCGTTCAGGCGCTTGCGCCGCATCCTGCTTCTGCGCCTGCTGGTTCGTGCTCTCGGGCGCTTCGGGCGCAGGCGGCGCCGAAGTCAGCACGGGGGTCTCATCGCTCATGCGGCAATCTTAACCGAGGCTTCCGAAATGGGCATCCAGTCCGGCCAACATTCCGTCGTCGCCGGCAGCGGTCGTGGCGATCGTCGTGAAACCGAGGTGCCCGGCCCGTTCGGCGATACGCGGGTGGGGTGCGAAGAGCGGCAGCGCGGCGAGCGCGGCAATGCCGGCCGCGCCGATCAGGCGCTCGAGGTTGTCGAGCGCCTCGCTGCTGGTGACGGTCAAGGCGTCGAGCCGTCCGTTGCGCGCCGCCTCGAGCAGTGCGCCGACGCCTTGACGCGGCGGGCGACGACGATAGCAGGCCAGGTAGCTCACTTCGGCGCCGCGGCGCGCCGCCTCGGCGCCGAGCAGATCGCGGCCGCCGTCGCCGCGCACGATCAGCAGCCGACGGCCCGCCAGCGCTGCGGCGGAGAACTCGGGCAGCGCCAGCACCGCCTCGCTGTCGGCACCCTCGGTCGGCACGACGACGTGCCCGAAACCCTGCGCCTCCAGCGCCCGACGGGTGCCCGCGCCGACGCCGGCCACCGCCAGCCCGGCCGGCCAGTCGGCCTTGCCGCCGAGCGCCGCGAGGCCATGCACGACTGCGTTGGGGCTGACGAAGAAGGCCAGTTGGAAGTCGCCCAGCTTCGATCGGACGGCACGGATCTCGTCCGAATCGGCGATCGGTACGATCTCGATCAGCGGCACCACCAGAGCCTCGCCACCGCGTCGCTCGATCGCCGCTGCCAGCGAAGCACACTGGGCGGCCGGCCGCGTGACGGCGATGCAGCGGCCGGACAGCGCGGGCCTCGACACGATCGGCCTCAGCCCAGTTCGGCCAGGATCTCGGCCGCCCCTTGGGCGCGCAGATCGTCGGCCAGCGCCCGACCGAGGGCTTCGGCCTCGGCCGGCGCGCCGCTGCGCTCGGCGCGGGCGAACAGCGTGCCGTCGGGACGCGCGACGAAGCCGCGCAGCCACAGCGCGCCGTCCTTCGGCACCGCGTAGGCGCCCAGCGGCACTTCGCAACTGCCGGCCAGCGCCCGCGAGACCGCACGCTCGGCCGCCACGCAGGCAGCCGTCGTCGGATCGTTGAGCGGCGCCATCCAGGCCGCCACCTCGGGCCGGCCGGCCAGCGCCTCGATACCGAGAGCGCCCTGCCCGGCCGCCGGCAGCGACACCTCGGACGGCAACTCGCTGCGGATCCGTTGGGCCAGGCCGAGCCGCTTCAGGCCGGCCGCGGCCAGGATGATCGCGTCGTACTGACCCTCGTCGAGCTTGCGCAGGCGAGTGTCCAGATTGCCGCGCAGGCTGGTCACCGCCAGCATCGGATACTGGGCGTGGAGCTGGGCCTCGCGGCGCAGGCTGGAGGTGCCGACCACCGCCCCCGGCGGCATCTCGTCGAGATTGTCGTAGCGGTTCGAGACGAAGGCGTCGAGCGGCACTTCGCGTTCCGACACGCAGACCAGCGCGAACTCCTCGCCCAGTTGCATCGGCACGTCTTTCATCGAGTGCACAGCGATGTCGGCGCGGCGGTCGAGCAGCGCGGTCTCCAGTTCCTTGACGAACAGTCCCTTGCCGCCGACTTTCGCCAGCGGACGGTCTAGAATCTGGTCGCCGCGCGTGGTCATGCCCAGCAGTTCGACGCTACAGTCCGGGTACAGCGCCTGCAGACGCGCTTTGACATGTTCGGCCTGCCACAACGCGAGACGGCTCTCGCGGGTGGCGATGACGATACGGCTAGGGGTTTCGGTGGGCTCGGTCACGGCTGGCTCGCTGAAGATCGGAAGAGGCCTGGACACCCGCGTCGACACTGCGTTGCAGCATCAGGGTTCGCACTGATGGTGCCTGCGGCGGCAGCGATTCTAGCATGGGGTCCGGACCGCTCCGGCAAGCCCGCACCGTTCAGAACAAGCAACAGGACCCACAGATGACACAGGACAAGGACACACCGCTGCGCGAGGACATCCGGCTGCTCGGCCGCCTGCTCGGCGATACCGTGCGCGACCACGAAGGCGAGGCGGTATTCGATCTCATCGAGCGCGTGCGCCAGTGCTCGGTGCGCTTCCGGCGCGACGACGACCTGGCGGCGCGGCGCGAGCTGGAAGCCACGCTGGACGCGCTGTCGCGCGACGAGACGATCCACGTGGTACGCGCCTTCAGCTATTTCTCGCACCTCGCCAACCTGGCCGAGGACCAGCACCACACGCGCCGCTCGCGCACCCACCTGATCGCAGGCTCGCCGCCGCGCCAGGGCAGCCTGGCGCATGCGCTGACGCGGGCGCACGATGCCGGCGTCGATGCCGCTGCGCTGGCCGACTTCTTCTCCTCGGCCCGCGTGGTACCGGTGCTGACCGCCCACCCGACCGAGGTGCAGCGCAAGAGCAGCCTGAATTGCCAGATGGTGGTCGCGCGGCTGCTCGACGAGCGCGACCGCATCCAGCTCACGCCCGACGAAGCGGCCGACAACGAGGATGCCATGCGGCGCGGCGTGCTGACGCTGTGGCAGACCCGCATGCTGCGGCCGGCCAAGCTGTCGGTGCGCGACGAGGTCGCCAACGGCCTGTCCTACTTCGGCTACACCTTCCTGGCCGAACTGCCGCGGCTGTACGGCACGCTCGAGGACCAGCTGGCCCGCAACGGCTGCGACACGCGGCTGCCGCCCTTCCTGCGGGTCGGCAGCTGGATCGGCGGCGACCGCGACGGCAATCCGTTCGTGACCGCCGAGGTGTTGCGCGAGGCGCTCGCGATGCAGTGCGAGTGCACGCTGCGGCACTACCTGTCGGAACTCACCACGCTGGCCTCCCAGCTGTCGCTGGCGCGCCTGCTGGTGCCGGCCTCGGAGGCGCTGATGGAGCTGGCCGAGGCCTGCACCGAGCGCAGCCCGCATCGCGAGGACGAGCCCTACCGGCAGGCGCTGACCCACGTCTCGGAGCGCCTCCAGGCCAGCTTCGAAGCGCTCGCCGGCAAGGGCCGGCCACCGGCCGGCGTGCTCGCCTATCCGGATGCCGAATCGCTGGCGGCCGACCTGCAGGCCGTGCACGACTCGCTGGTCCATCACGGCTCGGCGGAACTGGCCCGCGGCCGGCTGCGCCGGCTGCGCCGGGCGGTATCGGTGTTCGGCTTCCACCTGGCACCGGTCGACCTGCGGCAGAACTCGGACGTGCACGAGCGGGTCGTGGCGGAGCTGCTGGAAGTGGCCCGTCCCGGCACCGCCTACCTGGAGTTGGACGAGGCGGCCCGCATCGAACTGCTGGCCGCCGAGCTGTCCGACGCCAGGCCGCTGCATTCGCCCTACCGCAAGTACTCGGACGAGACCGAAGGCGAGCTGGCGATCTTCGCGACGGCCAGGGAAGCCCACCAGCGCTACGGCCGCGATGCGGTGCCGAACTGCATCATCTCGAAGACCGACGGCGTGTCGGACCTGCTGGAGCTGGCGCTGCTGCTGAAGGAGAGCGGCCTGCTGGACCCGGTCGAGGGCTGGCTGGCGGTCAACATCATCCCGCTGTTCGAGACCATCGGCGACCTGGAGGCCGCCGCGGCGACGATGGACCGGCTGTTCTCGCTGCCGGCCTACCGCCGCCTGCTGCCCTCGCGCGAGATGACCCAGGAGGTCATGCTGGGCTACTCGGACTCCAACAAGGACGGCGGCTTCCTGAGCTCCGGCTGGTCGCTGTACAAGGCCGAGATCGCGCTGGTCGAAGTGTTTCGCCGCCACGGCGTGCGGATGCGGCTGTTCCATGGCCGCGGCGGCTCGGTCGGCCGCGGCGGCGGCCCGAGCTTCCAGGCCATCCTGGCGCAGCCCGGCGGCGCGGTGCAAGGCCAGATCCGGCTGACCGAACAGGGCGAGGTGATCGCCGCCAAGTACGGCAATCCGGAGGTCGGCCGGCGCAACCTGGAGGTGCTGGTGGCGGCGACGATGGAAGCCAGCCTGTTCGCCGACGCCGAGCCGGCGCCGCGCCCGGAGGACCTGGAGGCGATGGACGAGCTGTCGTCACAGGCCTTTGCCACCTATCGCTCATTGGTGTACGAGACCGAGGGCTTCGAGCGCTATTTCTGGGAATCCACCGTGATCGCCGAGATCGCCCACCTGAACATCGGTTCGCGCCCGGCATCGCGCAAGAAGACCACCGCGATCGAGGACCTGCGCGCCATTCCGTGGGTCTTCAGCTGGGCGCAGTGCCGCCTGATGCTGCCCGGCTGGTACGGTTTCGGTTCGGCCGTGAAGGCCTTCCGCGAGCGCCACGGCGAGCAGGGACTAGCGCATCTGAAAGCCATGAACCGGGACTGGGGCTTCTTCTCGACGCTGCTGTCCAACATGGACATGGTGCTGGCCAAGACCGACCTGGCGATCGCCAGCCGCTATGCCGGGCTGGTGCGCGACGCCGGATTGCGCGACCGGATCTTCGGCCGCATCCGCGCCGAACACGCCGCCACGGTCGAGGCCTTGCTGGCGATCACCGGACAGCAAGAGCTGCTCGACGGCAATCCGCTGCTGAAGCGCTCGATCCGCAACCGCTTCCCCTACCTGGATCCGCTCAACCACGTGCAGGTCGAACTGCTGCACCGGCATCGCGAAGGCGCCACCGACGAGCGCATCAAGCGCGGCATCCACCTGTCGATCAACGGCATCGCCGCGGGCCTCAGGAACAGCGGCTGATCGACGCGCAACGCGCGGCGGGCACATCGGCTGCCCGCCGCGCGAAAGACACGGGTATGGCCGGCGTGGTGTTGCGATCCTCGTGGAGCCTCTGATTCAGGCGGATCGCGGGCGCAGTTAGCCGGCTGAAGCCGGCCCTACGAAGGGCGTGCCGGAGTGGCTTGCAGGGCCGGCTTCAGCCGGCCTCGGGCGACCGATACGTGCCAAACGCATCGGCTCCTCACTGCGCGCAACGCGACACTAGAGCTTCAGCGCGGCCTTCACCGAGGGCCACTGGCGGCGGCTGATCGACAGCGGCTCATCCACGCCTTCCAGCAACACCGCCCAGTGCGGGTCGCCCTCGCTGCCGCCCTGGCGCTCGACGCCCTGCACCGCCAAGCGCGCCACCAGGCAGTTGCGATGGATGCGCAGGAAGCGTTCGCCGAACTCCTCCTCGAGCTGGACCAGCGATTCGTCCAGCACGTAGTCGCGCTCGACGGTATGGGCGGTGACGTACTTCAGCTCGGCCTTCAGGTAGCGCACGTCCTCGACCGGCACCAGCAGGATGCGGCCCCGCTCGGTGACGCTGAAATTCAGCCGCGCGCCGCCCGCCTCCTCGACGAGCCGCTCGGCCCCGCGCGCGCGGCGGAACTTGCCCAGCGCCTCGGCCAGCCGGTTGGCCCGCACCGGCTTCAGCAGGTAGTCGATGGCCGCCACGTCGAAGGCGGTGACCGCGTACTCGTCGTAGGCGGTCGTGAAGATCACGCCGGGGGGATCCTCGCGCGCCGCCACCTGGCGCGCGAAATCGACGCCGTCCATGACCGGCATGCGGACATCCGCGAAGACCACGTCCACCTCGGCGCTGTCGAGCAGCCGCAGGGCCTCCGCGCCGTTGGCCACCATCGCCACCACCTGCGTCGGCTCTTGCTCGGCAATGTCGTTCAAGAGATCCCGCATCCGGGCACGGGCCGGTGCCTCGTCATCGACGATCAGCACCTTCAACGGATCAATCATGCGGATTTCCTCCGATACGGCAGCCGGATGCGGACCCGGTACAGCTCACTGCCCGCCTCGACCGACAGCGACGCCTCGAGATCGTAAAACAGCATCAGGCGTTCGCGAATGTTTTCCATCGCCATCTGGTTTCCGGCGTGTGCGGAGGCTACCCGAGCAACCGGGTTGGTCACTTCGAGCACCACGTCGCCACCGCGCAACTCCCCCCTGACGCTGACCACGCCCGGCTCGGAAAGGGGCTCGATCCCATGATAGACGGCGTTTTCCACCAGGGGCTGCAGCATCAGCGGCGGGATCAGCGCGTCACCCGGCAGATCCTCCATATCCAGGTCCACGTGCAGGCGATCGCCGAGCCGCAAGCGCTCCAGCCCCAAATAGCGCTCACACAACGCCAGTTCATCGTCAATGGTAATCAGTTCGCGGTTTTCCTTCATCACCGCGCGAAACACGTCCGACATTTCCTCCAATGCCATCTCGGCGCGGCGCGGGTCGCTGCGGATCACGCCCAGCACCGCGTTCAGGCTGTTGAACAGGAAGTGCGGGCGCATCCGGACCGTCAAGGCCTGCAGCCGGGCCTCCGCCAGCGACGGCGAGAGCAGCTTGTCGCGATAGTCGAAGTAGATCAGAACGGCGGTCGCACAGGCCAGGCTCCACAGCAGTGCACCGAAGGATTCGTAGGCGGCGCTGCCGGCCAGCCATTCGGCCAGCAGGGTGCAGGTGGCGGCCAGCCAGACCACCGTACATGCGGCCTGGGCATAGCGCATGCCGTCCAGCAAGGGCTGAGCCAGGTACAGCAGCAAGACGGCCAGGAAGAGCGGCAGTTCGAGCCGCCCGGCCATCAGCAGCCCGCGCTCCGGCAGGTCGAGCGGTATCGTGGATTGCACCAGCACGGTAGCCAGCGCAGCGCCGTGCGCGAGCAGCAGCAGGCGCAGCGCCACGCCGAGGTTGCGGAAGTCCGGCATGTGCCGGGCCCGGTTCTGCTTTTGATTTATACTCGTCTCCTCTGCGGACGCACCCGGCCCGAACTCGGCCCCGGTCCTTCGGCCGCTGCCTGTGGCGGGTCCGGACGGGGCTCCTGTGCCAGCGGCGGCCCGACCGGCCAACGGGCGCCCGCGCCGCGCCAGCTTTCATATTTGAATACCCCGGATTATGGCAGATAGCTTTTCGTCGCCGCACGACATCGGCTCGGGCGAAACCCCGGCTTCCGACAAGGCCTGGTCGGGCCGCTTCTCGGAACCGGTCTCGGAACTGGTCAAGCGCTACACCGCATCGGTGTTCTTTGATCAGCGCATGGCCGCGCAGGACATCCGCGGTTCGCTGGCCCACGCCCGCATGCTCGCCCGGCAGGGCATCATCGGCGATGCCGACCTGGCCGACATCGAACGGGGCATGGCGCAGATCGGCGAGGAGATCGAGCGCGGCGACTTCGCCTGGAATCTGGACGACGAGGACGTGCACCTCAACATCGAGCGGCGGCTGACGGCGCTGGTCGGCGATGCCGGCAAGCGCCTGCATACCGGCCGCTCGCGCAACGACCAGGTGGCGACCGACATCCGGCTGTGGCTGCGCGACGCAATCGACCTGATCGCCGGCCTGCTGCGGGATCTGCAGGACCGCCTGCTGACGCTGGCCGAGGCCCATGCCGACACGCCGCTGCCGGGTTTCACGCACCTCCAGGTGGCGCAGCCGGTGAGCTTCGGCCACCACCTGATGGCCTATTTCGAAATGATGCAGCGCGACGCGGAACGCTTCGCCGACTGCCGCCGCCGCACCAATCGGCTGCCGCTCGGCGCGGCCGCGCTGGCCGGCACCAGCTACCCGATCGACCGCGCCTTCGTGGCCGCCGAACTCGGCTTCGAGGCCCTCTGCGAAAACTCCCTCGACGCGGTCTCCGACCGGGATTTCGCGATCGAATTCACCGCCGCCTGCGCACTGACGATGACCCACCTGTCGCGCATGTCGGAGGAACTGATCCTGTGGATGAGCCCCCGCGTCGGCTTCATCGACCTGGCCGACCGCTTCTGCACCGGCAGCTCGATCATGCCGCAGAAGAAGAACCCCGACGTGCCGGAACTGGTGCGCGGCAAGACCGGCCGCGTGAACGGCCACCTGGTCGCGCTGCTGACGCTGATGAAGGGCCAGCCGCTGGCCTACAACAAGGACAACCAGGAAGACAAGGAGCCGCTCTTCGATGCGGCCGACACGCTGATCGACACGCTGCGCATCTACGCCGACATGATCCCCGGCATCCGCGTGCGCGCCGACAACATGCGCGCCGCGCTAAGCCAGGGCTTCGCCACCGCCACCGACCTGGCGGACTACCTGGTCAAGAAGGGCTTGCCGTTCCGCGACGCGCACGAGGCGGTGGCGCTGGCGGTGCGGGCTGCCGAGAGCCGCGGCTGCGATTTGCCGGATCTCGGCCCGGATGGGCTGCGCGCAGCCATGCGGGCCGTGCCCGGCGCCGCCGAGCGGCTGGGCGAGGACGTGGCCTCGTCACTGACCGTCGAAGGCGCGCTGGCCGCCCGCGACCACCTCGGCGGTACTGCTCCGGCCCAGGTGCGGGCCGCGATCGCCCGGGCGCGGGAACGCATGCGCTAGCCGAACGCGCGCCAGCGTGGACCGCCCATGGACAGGATCGGCAAGTTCGACGTCATCGCCCAGGTCGGAGAAGGCACGACTGCGAAGGTCTATCTGGCCCACGATCCGTTCTCCGATCGCGAGGTGGCGGTCAAGTACATCGACCCGAAGATCCTCAGCGACCCGCGCCAGGGCAGGCTGTACCGGCAGATCCTGCGCAGCGAGGCTTCGCTGGCCGGACGCCTGAATCATCCGCACATCGCCCGCATCTTCGACGCCGTCGTGACCGATGCGGAGGCCTACGTGGTGATGGAGTACATCGCCGGCGGCACGCTGGAGAAATTCACCACGGCCGACAACCTGCTGGCCGAAGAGCGGGTCATCGAGATCATCTTCAAGTGCAGCCGGGCACTCGACTACGCCTTTCACCAAGGCGTCACGCACCGCGACATCAAGCCGGCCAACATCCTGATGGTCTCGCCCGAGCGGCAGGACATCAAGCTGTCCGACTTCGGCTCGGCCGTCTTCCAGTCCAGCGACGCCACCCAGATCTCCGGCGTCGGCTCGCCGGCCTACATGTCGCCGCAGCAGATCCGCGAAGTCCCGCTCAATCACCAGACCGACATCTATTCGCTCGGCGTCGTGATGTACCAGTTGCTGGCCGGCCGATTGCCGTTCGAGTCCACCAACAACTACAGCCTGCTCTACCGCATCGCCAACGAGGAGGCGCCGCCGCCCTCGCACTACAACCCGCAGGTGTCGCCCCAGCTGGACAGCATCGTCGCGCGTGCGATGCGCAAGGACCTGGAACAGCGCTACCGCAGTTGGTCCGAGTTCTCGCACGACCTGGCACAGGCCTACCGCAACCGCTCGACGCTGCAGCAGCCGGCCGGCCGGCCGGTGCCGGAGAAGTTCGAGTTGCTGCGCGGCATGGCCTTTTTCAGGGAATTCAGCGACGTGGAGCTTTGGGAGGTGCTGCGCATCGCGCAGTGGTCGTCGGCCCGCCCCGACACCTTCCTGATGCGCGAGGGCGAGCCCGGCGACTCCTTCAGCTTCGTCGCCGCCGGCGAGGCGCGCGTGCAAAAGGGCGGCAAGTTGCTAGGCATCCTGACCGCCGGCGAATGCTTCGGCGAGATGGCGCTGTTCTCCGCCGGCAGCGGCACGCGCGGAGCCAACGTGCAGGCCGCCACCGAAGTGGAATTGCTGACGATCCGGGGCCATGCGCTGAACCGGGCCACCGACGCCTGCCGCATGCACTTCTACAAGGCCTTTCTGGAAGTGCTGGCAACGCGCCTGTCGCTCGCCAACTCCAGGATTGCAAATCTGTGAGCGCCGCCGCACCCAAGCTGTCCCATCACATCGAGCAATCGATCCGTGCCGCTACCGGCAACGATTTCCGCCTCGACGGCGGACCGACCGATCTTGCGCCAGGAGGCTGTGCGGTACTGCAAGGCTCCGGTGCGCGCTACTTCTGCAAGCTGATGGACGCCGCAGAAGCGGACCGCCTCGACGCCGAGGCCGACGGCCTGGCGGCAATCGCGTCCACCGGCACGTTCAGGACTCCGGCCGTGGTGGCGCGCGGACGAGCTGCCCGCGTGGCCTGGCTGGTGCTCGAATGGCTCGAGCTGAGATCGATCACCGATCCCGCTTCCGCGACGCGGGCCGCCGAGACGCTGGCGGCGATGCACGCCCACGAAGGACCGCAGTTCGGCTGGCACCGGGACAACTACATCGGTGCCACGCCCCAGTCGAATACGCCTGGCGACAATTGGGCCCGCTTCTTCGCGCTACGGCGACTGCAGCCCCAGTTCGAACTGGCGGCGCAGCACGGCTGCGACAAGAACCTGGCGCGCGACGGCGAACGCATCGTCGAGCGCCTGCCGGCGCTGTTCCTGGACTACCGCCCACGCCCGAGCCTGCTGCACGGCGATCTGTGGCACGGCAACATGGCCTGCCTGCCCGACGGCACTCCCGTGCTGTTCGACCCGGCCTGCTATCACGGCGACCGCGAAAGCGACATTTCAATGAGCGAGTTGTTCGGCGGCCTGCCGTCCGCCTTCTATGCCGGCTATCGCAGGCTGATGCCGCTGTCGGAGGAATACGAAACCCGCAAGCAGCTCTACAACCTCTACCACATCCTCAATCACCTCAACCTGTTCGGGCGCGGCTACCTGTCCCAGGCCTGCCGCATGGCCAGCCAGTTGCGCCAGTCGCTGGGACGCTGAGCCGCAGCCTTCAACGGCGACGCAGCGGCAAGCGGACCAGACCCTTGTGGCAGAGATGCCGTGCCAGCAGGCCGGGCGGCATGCGCAGCCAGTGGTAGCGCAACTGGCCGATCGCGCGGGCCAGCCGGCGGATGCGCGGTTCGCCATCGTCGCTGACCCGGGGCAGGCAGGCATGGCGCATCAGCAGTTCCATCAGCATCCGCGCCAGCATCGACGGCGGCCGGCCCCGGCCGGACAGCGCGTCCGGCACCGGCGTGGCCAGCCACTCATGACAGTAGTGCAGCGCGAACCACAGCAGCACATCGGCACGATGGCGCCGGGCACGTTCGTGCAGCGTACGCCAGTCGTCATCGCCGCGGATGTGCAGCCGGACCAGGCCATCGATATCCACCAGGTCGCGCAGACGCCCGGCCATCTCGGAATCCTGGAACAGATGGATCACCGCATGGATGATCTGGTCGGCCGGCGCGAGCACGTGGAAACGGCTCCCGGCCAATGGCTGCAGGCCTTCCTCGAGCAGTACGTCGTCGGCGCGGGTGCGGCTGGTCACGGGCGCGATGGTGTGGTGCAGATCGACCTCCAGCGCATGCCCGGGTATCCGCATGGGCGGTAGCTCGTGGCTCCACTCGCGGTAGTAGCGCTGATCGTAGGCATCGGTCTTCTCGGCTTCCCAGCCTGCGGCCGCGAGCGCCGACTCGGCCGCGTCGAGGTCACGCCGGGCGACCAGCAGATCCACGTCGTTGGGCATGCGGCCGCGGGAGAAATCGAAGTCCTGTGCGATGTAGGCGGCACCCTTGAGCAGAACCACGGTCATGTCGGCAGGCAATGCGGCTTCCAGGTCGGCCAGTTCGACACGCACCATCTGCAGCCGGTGGGCCGCGAAGTGGATCGAGGAACGCAGGTGACCGCGCACCGCCGGGGGCACCGCTTCGAGCAGCCCAGGATCGCCCTCGATACGATGAGCGATGACGCCGAGCAGTCGCGCCTGGCGGGCCAGCCGGAGGGTGTAGTCCCAATCCGCCAGCGACATCCGCCGCAGGTGGCCGGAATCGCCCAGCAGAGGCAGCAGATGGCGCCCGGCCACCCCCCAGGCCTCAGGTCGCATCGGTTTCTCCGCGCGCATCGGCGAGCAGTTCGCCGATGCAATCGATGGCCTGCTCGAGTTTGCCGTACCTCAGCTCGTAGGCCGGGCAGGCAGCTGCCACTTCGGTCACCGCATCGAACGAGACGGGGCCGAGCAAGGCATAGTTGAAGCTATTGAAGGCCAGCCGCGAAAACGCCTGCTCCGGCGGTTGCGGTTTCACTTCGAGACGCCCGCCCTCGGCGAAACGCGGAAAGATCACCAGCGCCGGCCGCACGCCCTGCCCGGCGGCCTCGGCGCTGGCCGCATCGGGCGCGAGATGAGCGACATCGCCCTTGCGGGTGCCGCGGAACACAGGCCCGATCACCGCATCCGCCGAGAACGCGCGGATGATGTCGATCGACCGATTCTTCAGTGCGACCGGCTTCAGCATCGCGTGCAGCTTGCCGTTCGCCGGATCGAGCACACCGAACTCGTCGGACAGCAGACGGAAGCCGCGCAACATCATCGCTGCAGTCAAGGTACTCTTGCCGGCGCCGGGGGTGGCCGCCATCACCACGGCCTTGCCGTCGCGTGCCAGCACGCCGGCATGCAGCAGCACGAACTGGTTGCCGCGCTGAGCGAAGCACCAGTTCACACCCCATTCGAACATGGGCAGGGCATTGGCCGCCGGAAACGGCTCGAACGGCTCGACGCCGTCGATCGCGAAGCGGCAGGTCGGCCGCAGATAACGCCGCAGCCCACGGCCGAAGTCGACCGACACATGGTAGTCGGCAAACGCACGCTCGTGGGCGAGCGGAAAAGCGTGGTACAGCAGGCCGAGCTGATCAGCCAGCGCAGCCATCGGCGAGCGCAACCGTACCACGCAGGCGCCGTAGTCGATCCACACACCGCCGGCGCGAAGCGCGGCGCCAAGGGAGACGGCGGTATCGGATGTGTTGGAAGGCGGCACGCTCACCGGGCGAGCATGCCGATCTCCTTCAGAGCCTGCAAGAAATCCTGAATCGCCGGCGTGTCGGGCGACACGTCGAGTTCGCCACGAATACGCTCGCACAACTGCTGCTCGGTCACATGCTCGCCGCATTCGGCCAGCAACTCGACGATCACCGCGCCGGCGGGCGGCAGCACCCGGGTGCGCCAGTTCAGACGGTCGAAAACCGCCAGTCCGTCACCAAGCCACCGCAGATGGAAACGTGGGGACAAGAAAACGAGCGTGACGCGTTCAGTTGATGACGTTGGCCGTCAGCGTCGCGCCGGTCAGCGAATTCCAGCACGATGCGCCGGCGATCGGACTGCCGATGGGTGTCCCCAGGTAGACGTACATCGTTTGGGCATTACCGGCGGCATAGGACTCGTAATCCACCAGCGCGTAGTAGGTGGTCCCGTTGGCATTCGGGTTGCCGTTTGGAACGACTGCCACGACCGTACCGTCGGCATTGACGGCGTACCAGTTGCCGCCGAGGGTGAAGCCTTGGAGCTGCCCTCCCGATTGGTTGATCGTGTACCCCTGCAGCGAAAAGCGCATCCAGTTGTCGGGCGCGGTCGTCACGCCGGGAACGGGCTCGGCACCGGAACCAGCCAATTCGGCGCTCTTTTCGGCGCAGGTCAAGCTGGCGGCCGCGAGCGCGGCACCGGAAGGCAGTGTGAATACGACGGGGGCACTCGCCGCAGCCTTCAGGATGCGACGGCGCCTGTGCTTCTGTTCGGATTCGATACTTGGCATGTCGTAGCCCTGCGCATTCTCATCGTCGCTAGAATCCTAGCAAAGCGCTGACGGATTCGAGCCCCAATACATCACGGTTGACGATCTCAAGCAACAAACACACCAACCTTCATGAAATCAGTAAGAATCAATCAATTATGAAAACAATCGGCGTACAGAGCCGTGCTACGCCGAGCAATGCGTAAAAGAATCCGACAAGCCTTCCGGACGATCACTCAAGCAAACGCCGGGTCGCCCCGAGTTTCCTTGACCCTCGCGGGGGAGGAGGGGGGCGAGCCGGGCATGGCCCGGCTCTTGTGGGCGCTCAGGACTGCCCCGAAACCAGGCCCGCATCGGCGAGCATCTGCTTCAACTCACCGTTCTCGTACATCTCGCGCATGATGTCGCAACCGCCGATGAATTCCCCCTTGACGTAGAGCTGCGGGATCGTCGGCCAGTCCGAGAACTCCTTGATGCCCTGGCGGATGCCGTTGTCGGCCAGCACGTTGACCGAGAAATAGTCCTTCAATCCGCACAGCTTGAGGATCTGCACGGCGGTGGCCGAAAAACCGCACTGCGGCACGTCGGGACTGCCTTTCATGTACAGCACGACCGGGTTCGAAGTGACTTGTTGCTTGATGGTGTCTATCGCATTCATGGGTTTACCTGTTGGGCTGGTTTAATACCTGAGTTCAATGGTCGGGATTAGTCTACGGTCCGTCTGCGCCCAGCGTCAACACGCCAGAGGCCGAACGTCACGCGCTCGATGCCGGCAAGATCGGGTGTCGATTCGACCGTCGCGAAGCCGCGCGAGCGCAGCAGCCCCTGCACGGCGGGGGCCTGATCGTAACCATGCTCGAAGAGCAGGACGCCGTCTTCGAAGAGGTGCTCGGGCGCAACCTCCACGATGCGCCGGATGTCGTCAAGACCATCGGCACCGGAAGCCAGCGCCGCGATCGGCTCGTAGCGCAGGTCGCCGGCCGACAGGTGCGGGTCGGCGGCGGCCACGTAGGGCGGATTGGCGACGATCAGATCGAAGCCGAGCCCTTCGAGCCCGGCAAACCAGTCGCCCTGGCGGAAATCCACTCTTGCGCCCAGCGCACCGGCATTCCAGCCAGCATAGCCGAGCGCCTGCGGCGAACGGTCGACGGCGATCACCGATGCCGCCCGAGCGCCCAGTTCGAGTGCCAGCGTGATCGCGATGACGCCGCTGCCGGTGCCGAGGTCCAGCACTTGCAGGCCGTCGCGACCGGCCACCCGTGCCAGCGCCGCTTCCACCAGGCCTTCGGTTTCCGGCCGCGGGATCAGCACGCCGGGGCCGACCCGGAACGGGCGGGAAAAGAATTCGCGCTCACCGGTCAGGTAGGCCACCGGCTCACCCTCGCCGCGCCGGCACACCAGCGCCTGGAAGGACTGCCACTGCTCGTCGCCGAGCGGTCGCTCGCCGAATGCCGCGATCGCGCTGCGCGACACGCCGGCTGCATGACACAGCAGCACGCGGGCGTCGCCGGCCTCGATCAGGCCGCGTGCCCAGGCCATCGCCGCGGCCAGCGAGACCGGCTCAGGCATCTCCGGCCAGCGCCGCCAGTTGCTCGGCCTGGTGCTCGGCGATCAAGGCGTCCACCACTTCGTCCAGCTCGCCTTGCATCACCGCGTCGAGCTTGTACAGCGTCAGGTTGATGCGGTGGTCGGTGACCCGGCCCTGCGGAAAATTGTAGGTCCGGATCCGCTCCGAACGGTCGCCGCTGCCGACCAGGCTCTTGCGGGTGGCGGCGTCGCGGGCCTGCTGTTCGCGGCTCTGGATGTCCTTGATGCGCGCGGCCAGCACCGACATCGCCTGCGCCCGGTTGCGGTGCTGCGAGCGATCGTCCTGGCACTCGACGACGATGCCGGTGGGCAGGTGGGTGATACGCACCGCCGAGTCGGTCTTGTTCACGTGCTGGCCGCCGGCGCCGCTGGCGCGGAACGTATCGATGCGCAGCTCGGCCGGATTGATCGCCACGTCGGCGATTTCGTCGGCCTCCGGCATCACCGCGACGGTACAGGCCGAAGTGTGGATGCGGCCCTGGGTCTCGGTCACCGGCACCCGCTGCACGCGGTGCCCGCCGGATTCGAATTTGAGCCGGGCATAGGCGTCAGGGCCGCTGACCCGGACGATCACTTCCTTGAAGCCGCCCAGCGTCGACTCGGCGGCCGACACGATCTCGAGCTGCCAGCGCCGCTGCTCCGCGTAGCGCGTATACATGCGCAGCAGATCGGCCGCGAACAGCGCCGCCTCGTCTCCGCCGGTACCGGCGCGAATTTCCAGGAACAGATTGCGGTCGTCGTCCGGATCCTTCGGCAACAAGGCCTTCTGCAACCCCAGCTCGAGCGACTCGCACAGTGTGCTGCCCGATTCAATCTCGGCTTCGGCCAGTTCGCGCATCTCCGGGTCGCTCAGCATCGCCTTGGCGGTGCCGACGTCCTCCTCGGCCTGACGAAAACGCGAGTAGAGCCCGACCACTGGTTGCAGTTCTGCATGCTCGCGCGACTGGCGGCGGAACGACTCCATGTCCTGGGCCGCCTCGGACGATGCCAGCCAGCGGTCGAGTTCGGCCAGCCGCAGCTCGAGCTGCTGCAGTTTTTCTCTGATGCTGGGCTTCATGGGACAGTTATCGATGCGTGCCGCCCGCCGCGATCAACGGCGACCGTCCAGATTGAAGAGTCGATGCACCAGGCTGCTGGCGTCCTCGCCCGCCTCGGCGCGCGCCTTGCTGAGAAATTGCGTCGGCGCGTGCATCAGCTTGTTGGTCAGGCCGTGGCTGAGCGCCTCCAGCACTTTCTCGGGCGATTCGCCGCGCGCCAGCAGCTTCGCCGCCCGCTCCAGTTCGGCCCGCCGCAGGTCGTCCGCCTGGGCCCGCAGCGCACGGATCGTAGGCACCACGTCGCGGGATTCGATCCAGTGCAGGAAGCCGTCCACCTGGCGGTCGATGATGTCCTCGGCCTCGATCACCGCCGCCTGGCGCGACTCCACACCGGATTCGACCACCTGCGCCAGATCGTCCACCGTGTACAGGAACACGTCGTCCAGGTCGGACACCTCGCGCTCGATATCGCGCGGCACGGCCAGATCCACCATCACCATCGGACGGTGGCGGCGGGCCTTGACGGCGCTCTCCACCATGCCCAGGCCGACGATCGGCAGCGGACTGCCGGTACAGGACACGACCACGTCATAGTGGTGCAGGATCTCCGCCACCTCGTCCAGCCGCGCCACGTCGCCGCCGCACCGCACCGCCAGCGCCTCGGCCCGCGACTGCGTGCGATTGACCACGGTGATCCGCTTGGGCCGCTCGCCGGCGAAGTGGGCCGCACACAGCTCGATCATTTCGCCGGCGCCGATGAACAACACCTTCTGGTCGGCGACCCGTTCGAAGATGCGCTCGGTCAGATGCACCGCGGCCGCGGCCATCGAGACGATGTTGGCGCCGATGGCGGTGGTCGAGCGGACCTCCTTGGCCACCGCGAACGTGCGCTGGAACAGCTTGTGCAACAGCGTACCCATGGTGCCGGCTTCTTCGGCCTGGCGGGCCGCCTCCTTGACCTGGCCGAGGATCTGCGGCTCGCCGAGCACCATCGAGTCGAGCCCGCTGGCCACCCGGAACACGTGGCGCACCGCTTCCTTCTGCGGGTAGGAATACAAGTACGGCGAGATGTCGCGCAGGCTCAGGCGGTGAAAGTCTGCCAGCCAGTCTGCCGCCGCCTGCTGGTTGTCGCAGGCGTAATACAGCTCGGTGCGGTTGCAGGTGGACAGGATCGCCGCCTCGCGCACCGATCGCTCGGTGGTCAGGTCGTGCAGGGCCTGCGACAGGCGCTCGGGCTGAAACGACACGCGCTCGCGGATCTCGAGCGGTGCCGAATGGTGATTCAGTCCGAGGGCGAAGACTTGCATGGGTTTGATATATCGCCAGTTTAGCCGGCCGATTATAGCATTCGGCTTTCCCGTCCATGCCCGTCGATCGGTGCTCCCGGAGCTGAAGGCAAGACGCCCGACCAATGCCTGGTCGGGCGTCCGGGACTCCGGTGGCCAGGGGCAGAATCGAACTGCCGACACGCGGTTTTTCAGTCCAGCCCCGGCGTTGCCGCGTCGCACAACATTAGATAGCAGAGCTTTTAAAAACAACGTGTTGCGAGCCATCAACCGCCATCAAACGTTCTGGCACGCAGCCGTTTTTCGATCGCCCTGCCAGAAACGTCCGCCAAGCCCACCAGCATAAGCCTTGCGCCTTCTGCCCCCTTCCGGGAACCTCGAGGGCATGCAAAGTGCGCGAAAAAATCTCGGTCGCGTGCCATCCGTGTTCCTCGGAACACGGAAGCCTCGCCCCGGAGCGCCGTGCCGCCCCTCGGGGAGCCGTCCAGACCCAAGAGCACACCGCCACGGACGGGCGTTGTCGTGCGGGATGGCGGCTACGTTATACCCCACAACGGATAATCAAAAAATTTCCCCTGACGGGTATATATTGTATTTATGCCTTTCGGGGCGTATTTTCTTTCTATACCTCGTACGGTATAGACAGGAGGCAGCGTGTCCTTTGTCATTCCCACCCTATCCCAACTCGGGCCTACGCTGCGGGGGTTTCGCCGGCAAAGAAACCTCACGCAAACCGACGTCGGCCGGCTGGCCGGCTTGCAGCAAAAGACCGTCTCGATGCTCGAGACGCACCCCGAGCGCTGCACCCTGGTGAGCCTCTTCAAGTACCTCTCGGCGGTCGAGGCCTCTCTTTCCATCGCCCACATCGAGTCGCTTCGCAACGCGCACTCGGGGGACGGCTGGTAATGGGACGAAAACGGCTCGGCCAGCGCCTGGGGCTGTGGATGAACGGACGGTACGTCGGCCGCTGGGACATCACCGCCAATGGCCAGCAGTCGCTTCAGTACGACGACCGATGGGCCCGCTCGGACGCCGGCCGGCCGCTGTCGCTTTCGATGCCCCTTCGTCCGAGCGACAGCCCGTACAAGGGCCCGGCGGTCGAGGCCTATTTCGAGAACCTGCTGCCCGACAACCGGGAAATACGCCAGCGCATCGCAGAGCGCTTCCGCACCGACCGCAGCGACGCCTTCAGCCTGCTCGCCGAGATTGGCCGCGACTGCGTCGGCGCGCTCCAGATACTGCCGGACGGCGAGCAACCCGAAGCGCTCGGGCCGCTTCACGTCAGGCCCGTCACCGAAGAAGAGATTGAAGCGCATCTGCAGGTGATGTCGGGCAGGCCCGCCTTCGGCCAGGGCGACGATGACGGTTTTCGCATCTCGCTTGCCGGCGCACAGGAGAAATCCGCCCTCTGCTGGCATCAGGGCCGGTGGTGCCTCCCGCAGGGCAGCACCCCGACGACGCACATCTTCAAGCTCCCGATGGGCATGCTGCCCCAGGGCATCGACCTCACGACATCGGTCGAGAACGAGTGGCTGTGCCACAAGTTGCTCCAGGCGTACGGGGTTCCGGTGGCGCACGCCGACCTCCTCCGATTCGGCGACACGAAGGCCCTGTGCGTCGAGCGATTCGACCGCAAGCGCGACAGCACCGGGGGCATTTTGCGTCTGCCACAGGAGGACTTCTGCCAGGCCTTCGCCCTCGGCCCCAGCCGCAAGTACGAGAAGGACGGCGGACCCGGCATCCGGCGCATCATGGACTTCCTGTCGGGCTCGCTTCACGCTCATCCGGACCGACTGGATTTCTTCAGGACACAACTCGTCTTCTGGCTCCTCGCCGCCATCGATGGCCACGCCAAGAACTTCAGCATCTTCATCCAGCCGCGCGGAACGTTCCAGCTCGCCCCCCGCTACGACGTGCTCTCCGCCCATCCGGTGCTGGGTCACGGGACGGGGCGGATAGCACACCAGAAAGCGAAGATGGCGATGGCTGTGTGGGGCAAGAACCGCCACGACAAGTGGGCGGAAATCCGCCGCGAGCACTTCGAGAAGACCGCAGCGGACTGCGGCATCAGCGCCCCCAACCGGGTCATCGATGAAATCAAGGCCATGACCCCCGGCGTTGTCGAACGCGTCAGCCAGGACATTCCACGCGGCTTCCCCGACAGGGTTGCAAGCGCCATCCTCGAGGGCGTCTCGGCGACAGCGCTGAAACTATGAACTGACCGTCAAGATACGCAATCGACGACATCAAGCCGATGTGTCACGCGCCACCTGGGTCTACGCGGCAAGACGGCCAGGGCCCGAGGCAACCAGGGAAAGGTCTTGCTGCCCCACATCCAGGCTTGCGCCTGGCGCTATACCAGCGCGCCGACCCCCTGTGCCGGCATCGAGGGGCAGCGCGAGACCGGCCGGGATCGCTACGTCGAAGACGACGAGTTCGCCGCGGTGTGGCCGAAGGCACTACACCGTGCAGGACGCGATGGATCTCGCCCTGCTGACCGGCCAGCGGCCCGCGACCTCCTGAAGCCGACGCGCGTCGACATCCGCGCCGGGACCCTGCATCTACGCCAGAACAAGAGCGGCAAAAAGCTCATGATCGAGAGCATCGGCGAGCTGGCGGCTGTGGTCGCGCGCATACTCGGGCGCCCCGCCAAGGTACTTCACCAAGGCCGGCGATCTAGACAACCGCATGAAGGCCCTACTGGACGCCCTAAGAGTTCCACATGAGCAGAATACGCTGCCCAATTCTTGGCAGCCTGGCGACGACGAGGAGCCGCTCTACTGCCTTCTGCAGGATGACTCTTTGGTCGTCGATGTGCGGGTCAGAACCGATCGACTTCTTGAACCATGTTGCGACCCGCTCGAGGTGCTGGCGCTCATCCATGTTCGCACCATACCAATTCGGTCGATGATTGCGACCATGGGCCTTTAGCAGAGGCCCGCAGATCGGTCGCCTTGTAGAAGATCAGGCCGATTTGTAGAAAAGCCGGTTCGCACCATCGGGCGGGAACCGGCTTGAAGTCTGGTGGCCAGGGGCAGAATCGAACTGCCGACACGCGGATTTTCAGTCCGCTGCTCTACCAACTGAGCTACCTGGCCGCAAAGAGGGCGCATTATAGCCCAACTCGAGCTTCCGTCAACGATCGGCGGCGCGCGGCCGCCTGCCGCTGCCCGTCGAGGCTCAGGAAGCCAGGTGTGCAGCGTCTTCCGGCTGCTCCTCGTCGTCGGCGTGGCGCATGTAGCTGCGCGGAAACACCACCTGCGCGATCGTGCCGCGGCCGGATGGGTTGGGATTCAGCGAGGCGCGGGCACGATGCAGTTCGGCGATCTCGCGGACGATCGGCAGGCCCAGCCCCGAGCCATCCTCGCCACTGCCGAGTATCCGGTAGAAGCGTTCGAAGACGCGCTCGCGATCGGCCTCCGGGATGCCGATGCCGGAGTCCTCGACTTCCAGGATCGCGAATTCGGTGGCCTGCGTACGGACCGTTACCTGCCCCTCGAGCGGCGTGTACTTGATCGCGTTGTCGACCAGGTTCTTGACCAGTTCCCGCAGCAACACCGGGTTGCCGTCGATCATCAGCGGCGACTCGACCGATTCGATGCCCAGGTCGATCTGTTTGGCGAGCGCACGCGGAAACAGCTCCTCGACCACCTCGCGCACCAGGTTCGTGAGATCGACGCGCTCGACCGCGTAGATCTTCTCCGAGCTCGATTCCGCCCGAGCCAGCGACAGTAGCTGGTTGATCAAGTGGCTGGCCCGCTCGGCGCTGCCGGCGATCTGCTGCAGCGAACTGCGCAAGGACTCGGGTTCGCTCTCGAGCAATGCCAATTCGGTCTGCATCCTGAGCCCGGTCAGCGGCGTGCGCATCTGGTGCGCCGCGTCGGCGATGAAGCGTTGCTGGGCATGCAGGTTTTCTTCCAGCCGCTCCATCATCTCGTTGAACGCGATGATCAGCGGACGCACCTCCTCCGGCACGCCGATCGTTGAGATCGGAGACAGGTCGGACGGCCGCCGCCGGCGCAGGATCCGCTGCAGCCGGTTGAGCGGCGCGATGCCGCGGGTCAGGCCGAGCCAGACCAGCACCACTGCCAGCGGAATGATCGCGAATTGCGGCAGCAGGACGCCGGTGACGACGCGGGAGGCCAGGTCGCTGCGCTTGTTGCGCGTCTCGCCGAGCTGCAAGCGCACCAGCGGGCTGTCCGGCGCCTGGTAGGCGCGCAGGAACAGGTAGGCGATGCGCACTTCTTCGCCCTGGATCACGCCGTCGCGAAACAGCACCTCGCCGGGCACCATGCCGGCCGGAGGCTCCACCGGCGGGATGTCCTGGTCGCCGGAGACGAGATCGCCCCGCAGGTCGGTGACCTGGAAATACACCACGTCGTCCTGATCGGAGCGGAACAGGGCCCGCGCCGGCGCCGGGAAATTGACGCTGACCTCGCCGGACTCGATCGTGATCATCTGCGCCAGTGCTCGCAGGCTGTCGGCCATGCTGCGGTCGTAGGGGGTGTTGGCGATGCTGGCCGCGACGTTGTGGGTGATGATGATCGAGATCGGCCACAGGAACAGCAGCGGCGCCAGCATCCAGTCCAGGATCTCGCCGAACAGCGAGTTGTAATGGGTCGCGCCGTCGCCGCCCCGGCCGAATTCGGCCCGGCGCCGACGCCTAGGCCACATCCGGCTTTTCCAGGCAGTAGCCGAGCCCGCGCACCGTCACGACGCGCACGCCGCTCGATTCCAGTTTCTTGCGCAAGCGGTGGACATAGACCTCGATCGCGTTGTTCGACACTTCCTCGCCCCAGCCGCACAGGTGGTCCACCAGCTGATCCTTGCTGACCAGGCGTCCAGAGCGCAGCATCAGCACTTCCAGCAAGCCGATCTCGCGCGCCGACATCTCGACGATCTGGCCGTTGATCTTGACCACCCGGTCGGCCTGATCGTACGACAGCCCGCCGAGTTCGATGCAGCGGGGCTGGCCGGTACCGCGACGGGTCAGTGCGCGCACCCGGGCTTCCAGTTCGGGCAGCGCGAAGGGTTTGGTCAGGTAGTCGTCGGCGCCGGCATCGAGGCCCCGTACCCGATCCTCGACGCCGTCCTGGGCAGTCAGGATCAGCACCGGCATGGCCGATTTGCGCGCCCGCAGGCGCTTCAGCACTTCGATGCCGGACAGCTTCGGCAGGCCCAGGTCCAGGATCAGCAGGTCGTAAGGCTGCGAGGCCACCGCGGCGTCGGCCTCCGATCCGTTCGCCACGTGGTCCACCGCATAGCCGTTCCTGCGCAGCGCGCGCGCCAGACCATCCGCAATGACGGAGTCGTCCTCGGCCAAGAGAATCCGCATGTCCCGTTCCGTTGTAAGTTTGACGTAAGCGCCGGGCCGTAAGGTCTGACCCGCTGTTCTCCTTTTACTCGGTCTTGGGAACTCGGCCATTTCGCTGCCGGGTTCCGGGGAGCGCCCTGCCCCGTAGCGGGTAGCTCCCCGCCGCCTTTTTTTGCCTCCATTATCCCATGCAGTGCTGCCTCGCCGGCGATTGCCGTGCGCTGGACGCCCGTCCGTAGCCGCCGCGCGAATCCACCGGACGAAAAAAAGCCCCGCCAAGTGGCGGGGCCTTGCAGTGTCCGGGCTCGGACGGGCTGCTTACATGCCCATGTCCATGCCGCCCATACCGCCCATGCCGCCCATGCCGCCCGGCATGCCGCCGGCCGGCTTGTCCTCGGCCAGCTCGCCGACCATGCAATCGGTGGTCAGCATCAGGGCCGCGACGGAGGCCGCGTTCTGCAGCGCGGTACGGGTCACCTTGGTCGGATCCAGCACGCCCATCTCGACCATGTCGCCGTAGCCGCCGGTAGCGGCATTGAAGCCGAAGTTGCCGTCGCCCTCGGTGACCTTGTTCACCACCACCGACGGCTCGTCACCGGCGTTGGCGACGATCTCGCGCAGCGGCTGCTCCATCGCGCGCAGCACGATCTTGATGCCGGCGTCCTGGTCGTGGTTGTCGCCCTTCAGGCCGGCAACGGCACCGCGGGCACGCAGCAAGGCGACGCCGCCGCCCGGCACGATGCCTTCTTCGACAGCGGCACGGGTGGCATGCAGCGCGTCTTCGACGCGGGCCTTCTTCTCCTTCATCTCGACTTCGGTGGCGGCACCGACCTTGATCACGGCCACGCCACCGGCCAGCTTGGCGACGCGCTCCTGCAGCTTCTCGCGGTCGTAGTCTGAAGTGGCTTCCTCGATCTGAACGCGGATCTCCTTGACCCGGGCCTCGATCTCGCTGGCAACGCCGGCGCCGTCGATGATGGTGGTGTTTTCCTTGCCGAGCTCGATTCGCTTGGCCGGGCCCAGTTCGTCCAGCGAGGCCTTCTCGAGTGTCAGGCCGACTTCCTCTGCTATCACCTGGCCGCCGGTCAGGACCGCGATGTCCTGCAGCATGGCCTTGCGACGGTCACCGAAGCCCGGCGCCTTGACGGCGCAGGTCTTCAGGATGCCGCGGATGTTGTTGACCACCAGGGTCGCCAGGGCTTCGCCCTCGACGTCTTCGGCGATGATCAGCAGCGGGCGGCCGGCCTTGGCCACCTGCTCCAGCACCGGCAGCAGGTCGCGGATGTTGGAGATCTTCTTGTCGAACAACAGCACGAACGGGTCTTCCAGCACGGCGACCTGTTTGTCCGGGTTGTTGATGAAGTACGGGCTGAGGTAGCCGCGGTCGAACTGCATGCCCTCGACCACGTCAAGTTCGTTGTTCAGGCTCTTGCCGTCCTCGACGGTGATGACGCCTTCCTTGCCGACCTTCTCCATCGCGTCGGCGATGATCTGGCCGATGTCTTCGTCGGAGTTGGCGGAGATCGAACCGACCTGGGCGATTTCCTTGCTGGTCGAGCAGGGCTTGGAGAGCTCCTTCAGTTGCTCGACCGTGGCCGCCACGGCCTTGTCGATGCCGCGCTTCAGATCCATCGGGTTCATGCCGGCGGCGACGAACTTCATGCCTTCGCGCACGATCGACTGGGCCAGCACGGTGGCGGTGGTGGTG
>JBNLET010000272.1:0-18117 GCA_050305135.1 Rhodocyclaceae bacterium
CCTTGTTGCCCCCCCGCCGCACTCAGTTGCTGCAGAGTTCGCCGACCACCTGGGCGTTCCGGCCGATGCTGTTGCCGAGCACCACCAGGTGGCCGGTGGTGTTGGCGAACAGGCCGCGGCCGTTGGTGCCGGTAATGACGATCTGCTCGGTCACGACGCCGTTGACGAGCTCACCGCCGGGGCCGAGGGTCGGACGCGCGACGACCACGTCGCTGGAGTAGAGGACCGTGCGGAACAGGCCCCAGCCCACTCCGATGGCGGATCGTGCGGTCTCCACTACCGCCGGGCTGGCATCGTCGGCCAGCACCGCCGGCGTCTCGGTCACGCCCCCCTCGCCGAGGACGGTGGTCTTGGTCACGCCGGCGTAGCCGTAGCCGGTCGGAATGCCGAGGATCGACAGCGTGACCGCGTAGCATTCGTCGGTAAACGCCACATTGCTGGACGAGTACGAGTTCTTGACTTGGCACGAGCCGTCCACGGTCAGTTTCACGGTTCCGCTGACGGGCAGGCAGTCGGCATGCACGGCGAGCGGGGCGAGTCCGATCAGGGCGGCTGCGGCGAGCAACTTCATGGGAGCATCTCCGGGTTCTTGTTGGACATGGGAGGAACGCCCGGGCGACTTCGGGCGGACCGGCGAATGATGAGGGGATGAGCCGGCGCTGTCTACATTTGCTTGCAATTAGACTAACGCGAATCACCCCGCATCTCGCCGACCCGCTGCTGCAGCGACGCTGGCGTGGCCGCAGCGGCCGGCAGCGGGGCGCCGACCCGCAACTGGATGCGGTTGAAGGCGCCGCGGCGAAACGGCCTGCTCATCGCGCGCCCATCCTTGCGGCTGAAGAAGCTGCCCCACAGCCCGCACAAGGCCATCGGCACGACCGGCACCGGGTTGCGCTTCAGGATCGTCCGCACGCCGGGCCGGAAGCGGTGGATCTCGCCGTCGTCGGTGATGTGCCCCTCCGGGAAAATGCCGACCAGTTCGCCCGCATCGAGCGCCCGCGCGACCTCGTCGAACGCCCGCCGGGTGGCGTCCGGGTCGTCCCGCGCCGAGGCGATCGGGATCGCACGGCTGGTACGGAACGCGAAGGACAGGATCGGCCAGCGGAAGATGTTGTGATCCATCACGAAGCGGATCGGACGGCGGCAGGCGGCCATGATGACCAGCGCGTCGACGAAGCTGACGTGGTTGGCGACGATCAGCGCCGGCCCGCTCTCCGGCACCTGCTCCTCGCCCTCGACGCGCAGGCGGTAGGCGGAATGCACCAGCAGCCAGACGATGAAGCGCAGCAGGAACTCGGGCACCAGCGTGTAGATGTACACCGCTACGCAGGCATTCAGCAGCGCGGTGGCCAGGATCAGCTGCGGGATCGTCGCGCCGGCGGCCAGCAGCACCGCGCCGAGCAGCGCCGCCACCACCATGAAGGCGGCATTGAGGATGTTGTTGCCGGCGATGATGCGCGAGCGGCACGAGGCCTCCGAGCGGGCCTGCACCAGCGCGTACAAGGGCACGATGAAGAAGCCGCCGAAGACGCCGATCATCACCAGGTCGAACAACACGCGCCAGGCCAGCGGATCGGCCAGCAGCATGCCGATCGGTCTCGCATCGCCGACGTGGGCTGCCGCCGGGCTGGCCCACCACAGGTCGAGCGCGAACAGCGACAGGCCGATCGAGCCGAACGGCACCAGGCCGATCTCCACGTGCCGGCCGGAGAGCTTCTCGCACAGCAGCGAGCCGACGCCGATGCCGATCGAGAAGACCGCCAGCAGCAGCGTCACGGCATGCTCGTCGCCGCCCAGCACCTCGCGCGCGTAGCCCGGAAACTGCGACAGGAACAGCGCGCCGTAGAACCAGAACCACTAGATGCCGAGGATCGACAGGAAGACCGTGCGATTGCCGCGGGTGAAGCCGATCGTGCGCCAGGTCTGGGTGAGCGGATTCCAGTCGATCGCCAGTCCGGCATCGGCGATCGCCGCCGGCGGGATGGCGCGGCTGGCCGCGTAGCCGAGGCAGGCCACCGCCAGCGCGGCGATCGAGACCCACAGCGGGCCCTGCGCCAGACCGATCATGACGCCGCCGGCGATGGTGCCGAGCAGGATCGAGACGAAGGTGCCGGATTCCACCAGCGCGTTGCCGCCGACCAGTTCCTCCTCGGCCAGATGGACCGGCAGGATGGCGTACTTGACCGGGCCGAACAGCGAGGACTGGGTGCCCATCAGGAACAGCGTCGCGAACATCAGGCCGAGCGACTCGAGCGCGAAGGCCGCCGAGGCGATGCCCATGATGCCGATCTCCATCAGCTTCGTGAGACGGATCAGGCGGCTCTTCTCGAACTTGTCGGCCAGTTGCCCGGCGGTCGCCGAAAACAGGAAGAACGGCAGGATGAACACGCCGGCGGCCAGGTTCACCAGCACGCCCGGCGCCAGCGTCGTATACCGCGCCGCCTGGAAGGTCAGCAGCACCACCAGGGCATTCTTGTACAGGTTGTCGTTGAAGGCGCCGAGGAACTGGGTCAGGAAGAAGGGCAGGAAGCGACGTTCGCGCAGCAGGCTGAACTGGGAACTCATCGAGGCTCCGGGAGCAGTTGGGGCCGTCAGCCCACGTGGCGGTTGCCGAAACGGCGCATGAAGCGGCGATCGATGCGGTCTTTCCAGCGCCAGACCCAGCGCCCCTGCCAGCCGAACGGCCCCCAGGCGCCGAGCGCATGCCGGTCGCCGGTGGCGATCAGGTACAGCGCGCGCGGCTGCGGCGTCCATTCGCGCAGCGGCCTGCCCTCGGCCGCGCGGCGCAGGTTGTCGGCCAGCGGCGGTCCGGCCCGCACGGCGTAGACGCCGGACTTGGGCCGCGCATCGGCATAGGCGGCCACGTCGCCGGCGGCGAAGACGCCCTCGTGCGAGACACTCTGCAGCGTCCGCCCGACGCGGATGAAGCCGCCCTCGTCCACCGCCAGGCCGGCCGCCCGCGGCCACGATGGTGCGCCGGAGCCGGTCGCCAGCAGCGCGCGGCCGGCCGGGACGCGGCTGCCGTCGGACAGCACCGCGTGGCTGCCGGTCAGTGCCACGACGCGGCTGCCGGCCTGCCACTGGATGCCGCGCTCGCTCAGCATTCCCAGGCAGGTCCATTGCAGGCCGGCCGCCAGTCCCTGCAGCGGCAGGCCGCCGTCGCCGATGACGCGCAGCGCCGGCTCGGCCAACCCTTCGCGTACCAGCCGGTGGTGGATCGCGAAGGCCAGTTCGACCGCCGCGACGCCACCGCCGACGATCGCCACCGGGTGGTCGCGCGCGTCGCGGCAGTGGGCCAGCAAGGCCTCGACGCCGGCGACGAAATTCTCGATCGGGCGCAGCGGCAGCGCGTGCGCGTCGGCCCCTTCGATCGTCTCGATCGGCGAGCACGAGCCGGTATCGATCGACAACAGGTCGAATTCCAGCGACTGGCCGTCGTTGCAGCTGAGCCGGCGGCCCTCGGTGTCGAGGGCCACACCGGTCGCCTGCACGAAACGCACGCCGGCCCGCTGGCAGAGTTCGGCCAGCGGCAGCGCGCAGGCTTCGATCGGGTAGTGTCCGGCGATCCAGCCCGGCAACATGCCCGAGTAGATCTGCCGCTCGAACGGCGTCACCAGGACTACTTCGCAGTCGGCCAGTGCACGGCGGGCCAGTGCATCGAGCACATGGACGTGGGCGTGGCCGCCACCGAGCAGGATCAGTCTCTTCATGGGCGCATTCCGGTTTCCCCTTCACCGCACGGGTCGATTCGCGGCGCAATCGTCTTTGCCGACCACCGCGCCGGCATGGGCAGTCTATCGGCATGGCGATCCGGCGCAATGCCCACGGCCCTCCGCGCGCCGCGCCGCGGACGAACCGGAGCGGTCGGCGATGGCGGCCGCCTCATGTCCGGCTCCGCTCGAACACCCGGCGCGTCTCGAACACCCGCGCCGGCAGGGCCCGGCCGTCGCTGCGCAGCGAGCGCTTCAGCACGAAGTCGAACAGCAGAGGGTTGTGCTGCTGGATGCGGCCCAGCACCGGCACCGCGGCCTCGTCGAGCAGGTCGGCGCGGGCCAGCATGGCGGGCGAGATCAGCGGCAGGATGCCGGGCAGCGGATAGTCGCTGCCGTGCAGCAGGCGCGGGTGCCAGTCGTCGCGGTCGATGATGCGGCGGATCACCCGCGGCTCGCGATTGCGCAGCACGATCGCCGAGATGTCGCCGTACAAGCGCTCACGGCCGCGCGGCTCGGCCATCATGCGGGCGAACAGCTCGAAGCTCGGCACGCGCGGCCCGTCGCTGCCGCGGTCCAAGTCCGCGTCCTCGCCGAGCGTCGCGCAATGGGCCAGCACCACCGTCACGCCGCGGTCGAGCGCGCGGCGCAGCCGCAACGGATTGCCCCAGTCCGGCTCGCCGACGCCGTGCACCGCCTGCTCCTCGCCGGTATGCGTGATCAGCGGCAGTCCGAGGCGGGCCAATGCGTCGTAAAAGCGGTCGCAGGCCGGCGCGGACGGATCGATGCCCATCGCCGGCGGCAGCCACTTGACCGCCCGCGCGCCGGCCGCCGCCGCGGCCTCGAGCGCATCGACCGCGTCGGGCCGGTAGGGATGGATCGAGCACGCCCATTCGAACCACTGCGGCTCGGCTTGCGCGACCCGGCGCGCCCAGGCGTTCGGCACGTAAAAGGCGCTGTGCCGCGGCAGCGGCCGTCCGGCGGCGTCGTGGGCCTGCTCGAAGGCGAACAGCAGCAGCTTGAAGCCGGGCGCCATGCCCTCCATCAGGTTGTGCAAGCGCTCGACGAAGCTCTGGTCCACCCGGCCCGGCGCCTCGTGCGCGCAGCCGGCGTTCATGTAGAAGATGCGCTGCACGTATTCGACCGGGTGCCACGGGCTCATCATCCGGTCCGACACCCGGATGCCGCTGTCGCCGTCGCCGATACCGGCCAGATGCACGTGGCAGTCCCACACCCGGGCCGCGTCCAGCTCCTGCCAGGCGGATACGACCAGCGGGTGGCCGGCCAGATCCGGCGGCAGCGCGGCATGGCACGGATTCATCAGCCGCGGCAGCTCGAACTGCGTCGTGGCCAGGCCAAACGCAGCGAGGCCGCCCGCGCCCAGCGCGGCCCGCAGCCAGCGGCGGCGCGACGGATCGTGCCGCTGCGGCATCAGGCCGCCTCGGCCAGCTGTTTCAACTGCACGTAGTCGATCTTGCCGGTCCCCAGCAGCGGCAGCGCGTCGAGCGGCACGATCTTGCGCGGCACCGCCAGCTCCGCCGCGCCCTGCGCCTTGGCGGCCGCCAACAGCGCCTCGCGGCCGAGCTGGCGGTCGGTCGTGAACAGCACCAGCGCCTCGCCCTTGGTGGCGTCGGACTGGCTCGAGGCGGCATGCTGGGCGCCGGCCGAGGCAGCCGCGGCGATTCTTTCGACCACTTCCAGGCTGACCATCTCGCCGGCGATCTTGGCGAAGCGCTTGACCCGGCCGACGATGCGCACGAAGCCGTCCTGGTCGAGCTCCACCACGTCGCCGGTCTCGTACCAGCCTTCGCCCACCTCGGAGGCGGGCGGCTGCAGCACGCCGGGCCGCTCGACCTTCAGGTAGCCGCTCATGAGGTTCGGACCGGCCACGTGCAGCATGCCGCCGCGCTCGATGCCCGCCACCGGCAGCAGGCGCGCCTGCATGCCGGGCAGGAACTGGCCGACCGTGCCGCGCCGGAACGCCATCGGCGTATTGACCGCCATCACCGGCGCGGTCTCGGTCGCGCCGTAGCCTTCGAAGATGCGCAGGCCGAACTTGTCGAACCACAGCTCGCGCACGGGCTCGGCCAGCTTCTCGGCACCGGCGATGACGTAGCGCAGCCGGTAGAAGTCGTACGGGTGGGCGTGCTTGGCGTAGTTGCCGAGGAAGGTCGAGGTGCCCAGCAGTACCGAGCAGCCTCGGTCGTAGGCGAGCTCCGGGATCACCCGGTAGTGCAGCGGGCTCGGGTAGAGGAAGACGTTGGCGCCGGTCAGCAGCGGCAGCAGCCCGCCGGCGGTCAGACCGAAGCTGTGGAACAGCGGCAGCGCGTTGAGGATCTTGTCGTCCACCGAGAAATCCACCACCGCGCGGATCTGGGCGATGTTCGCCAGCAGCGCCCGGTGCGACAGCACGACCCCCTTCGGCTTGCCCTCGGAGCCGGAGGTGAACAACACCACCGCCGCGGCCTCGGCCGGCCCGATGCGGGTGAAGGCGCGCGGAAACGGCAGCGCCAGCAGCATCAGCCACAGCTTGTCGACAGTCGTCATCGCCTCGCGCAACTCCTCCAGCCAGATCAGCCGGACGCCGTGCAGCGCGGCGATGCGGTCGCCCAGCCGCGCCTGCGCGACGAAGGCGCGCGAAGTGACGATGGTGCGCACCCGGGCCGCCGTGCAGGCCGCCTGCATGGCGTCGACGCCGGCCGTGTAGTTCAGCATCGCGGCGGTGCGGCCGAAGGCCGGCAGGCCCACCACCAGCGCCAGCGTCGGCGCCAGGTTCGGCAGCAGCAGGCCGACGTTCTCGCCGCGGGTGGTCTCGCGCTCGACCATCCGCCCGAGCGCCAGTGCCATCTTGGTGATGTCCCGGTAGCTGTACTCCTGCTGCTTCAAGTCCTCCACCAGGCGGCGCGAACCACCGTGGATCGCGGCCGCGTCGAGCAGCGCCTCGAACAAGGTCTGGTCTGGCCGGCTGGCGAAGATCATCTCCTGCATCAGCCGCCGCATCGCCTCGCCGGCCTTGCCGCGGCGCTCGCGCGCGCTCGGCGCGTCCGGCATCGGGATGCGGGTCAGCGGATGGATGGTCAGCGACAGCGCCGGCAGCAGCCGGCGCGGAAAGCGCCCGCTCATGCGCGAGAAATAGGTCCGCGCGGCACCGTCGATCTTGACCGGCAGGATCTCGGCGCCGGTCTTGGCGGCGACGAAGGCCGGACCGTCGTAGGTCTTCATCAGGCTGCCGGTGGTGGTGATGCGCCCCTCCGGAAAGATCACCACCGGCCGGCCGCTCTCGATCAGCCGGATCACCTTCTTCATCGCCATCGGGCTGGTGGGGTCCACCGCCAGGTGGTCCACCAGCGACAGCAGCGGCTTGAACCACGGATTGGCGGCCACGCCGGTATGCACGACGAAGACCGGGTCCAGCGGCAGGAACAGCCCCAGCAGCAGTCCGTCGAGGAAGGACTCGTGGTTGGCGATCACCAGCAGCCGCTGCTGCGGGGCCGGCATCGTGCCGCGCACCTGCACGCGGAACAGCACGCGGGCGAGCAGCGCCAGGACCTTCTTGATGATGTCTCGGGACATGGAGGCTCCGTTTCGGGTCGATGTCAGGCTTGCGGCGGCCACTGGGCCTCGGGCCGCAACAGGTCTCGGAAGGCGGCCATCAGCCAGGAGCGCATGCCGATCACCATCGTGTAGGGGCGGCGCTGCTCGGCCAGCAGTTTCTGGTCGGCGATGTGCTGCTGGGCGAAATCCTGACCGATGCGCGCCAGCCGTTCGCGGAAGGCATTGGCCAGACCGCGGCCGATCTGGCCGTTCACCACCAGCAGCATCTCGGACTCGCCGTCGAAGCCGCCGGAAAAGTAGTCGTCGATGACTTCGGCACGGAAAAACTCCATCACCGGACCGTTCGGCCGCCAGCGGAAACCCTTCGCCAGCTTGAGGTGGTAGCGGTTGCCCGGCCGCAGGTCGATCAGGCCGAGCCGGTCGAGCTTGACCAGCGCCCGGATGCAGCGCGGTTCGTCGAGGCGATAGGTGCCGACGATCTGTTCCAGCGTCCAGTGGGACAGGCAGCAGATCGCCACCAGCAGCAGCTCGCGGTCGGCCACCACCGCCTTTTCCTGCTCCAGCGTCAGGCCCGCCAGCAACGGCTCCTGCTCGGCGACGCTGCGCGACAGATCGGCGAAATCCATCTTCAGCACGCGGCAGATCGCGTCGATGCGCGACAAGGGCATGTCGCCGGCGGCCGAGAACATCCGCTTGACGCTCGACTCGGCCATCCCCAGCTCGCCGGCCAGCGTGGCGTAGGTGATGCCGGCCGACTTCAGTTCGGCCTTCAGCACATTGACCAGATCGATCGTGGTACTCATGACTGTTGCGTTTCCGGGTCAGATGGAGCGAGCTTAGGCGGGCCGCGTTCCGCTGGCGAGCGAAACGTCATAAGTATCCCTGAACGATACCCGAAGTCGTGATTTTTTTGACATCGGCGCTGCAGATCATACTGAAACAGCTGCTGCGATTTCCGCGCGCCTGCCGTCGGCCGGGCTTGCAGGCCGACCGGCCGAGCGCCCCGGCGGCCCGTCCGCCCGCCGCTCGAATCCAACAACCGGCCACTCGTCAGCGAGTGCGAAATGGCAGCTTGATTCCGCCGGGAGCGCTGTCTAGAACGGAATCGTGGCAACAGCACAGGAGACTGAATGTCACGATTGACAACGGCATTGATGGCGATCCTACTCTCCGTGGCAAGTGTCACTGCCTGGGCCGGATGCTCAGGGGACCACGCCGGGGACGACCGTGGCGGGATGAGTACGCCGAGCAAGCCATCTGCCTGAACGCCCTCTAGGGGCAAAGCGATCGGGCCGGTTGAACACCGGCCCGATATTCTTTTCGGCGCCGCCCCATCGTATGGCCGGCCTTCCCTCTCCTGCGAGATACCGATGCCGCCCGAACTCCCCGCAAGCCTGCGCGAGGCCCTGCAGCGTGCCCGCCACGTGCTGTTCTTCACCGGTGCCGGCGTCTCGGCCGAGAGCGGCATCCCGACCTTCCGTGACGCGATGAGCGGTCTGTGGTCGCGCTTCGAGGCCAGCGAACTGGCCACGCCGGAGGCCTTCGCGCGCGACCCGGCGCTGGTCTGGGGCTGGTACGAGTGGCGCCGGATGAAGGTGCTGCAGGCCCAGCCGAACGATGCCCACCGTGCCATCGCCGCGTTTGCCCGCGGCCGGGACGCGAGTGTCGTGACGCAGAACGTGGACGACTTGCACGAGCGCGCCGGCAGCGCGGTCGGCGCCCACCTGCACGGCAGCCTGCACCGGCCGCGCTGCTTCGACTGCGGCCGGCCGAGCCGCTGCCCGGCGGGCGTGCCGGCGCTGGCCGATGGCGGCGAGCGCGTGGAACCTCCGCTGTGCGAGCGCTGCGGCGGCCGGCTGCGGCCCGGCGTGGTGTGGTTCGGCGAGTCGCTGCCCGCAGCCGACTGGCAGCGGGCGATGGAGGCGCTGGCGGCGGCCGACCTGGTGATCAGCATCGGCACCTCGTCGCTGGTCTGGCCGGCGGCCGAGATCCCGCTGTGGGCGGCGCGGCGCGGCGCCTGCGTGGTGCAGGTCAATCCGCAGCCGACCGCGCTCGACGAGGTGGCCGACTACAGCCTGCGCGGAGCGGCCGGCAGCATCCTGCCGGCCCTGCTCGCGGCCGGCTGAGGGCGCCGCGGGGCCGCTCGACCGGGCGCCGGGCCTTCCCGAGCGCCACGCCGGCACGTCCGCTCGCGTCAGATGCCCGCCATGAAGATCAGCGCCATACCGCCCGCCAGGCTGGCGGCCCGGATCGCCCATCGATCGGGACTGATCAAGCCGCGGCTGAGCAGCAGCACGCCAAGCGCCACCTTCAGCGTCGCCAGCACGGCCAGCAGCGGCGCGCCCTGCAGCTGCAGCATCGCCGGGTTGGCGACGAAGGCCAGCGGCACCAGGTACAGGCCGATGCCCAGCGTCATCGCGTGCACGGCCACCCGCAGCCAGGGCGCGTCGGCCATCCCGGCGGCGATGAAGACGGTGCCGCAGACCGGCGGCGTGATCGTCGACAGCAGCGCGAACCAGAAGATGAACAGGTGCGCGTAGAGCGGCTCGAGGCCGAGCTGGACCAGCGCCGGACCGGCCACCGCGACGCAGATCACGTAGGCCGCGGTGGTGGGCACCTCCATGCCCAGGATCAGGCAGGCCAGCCCGGTCAGCAGCAGCGCGCCCCACAGATTGCCGCCCGACAGGCCGAGGATCAGCGAGGTGATCTTGACCCCCAGGCCGGTCAGGTTCAGCACGCCGATGATCAGCCCGGCACAGAAGATGATCGAGGCGATCGTCGCGATCTGGCGCGCCGCGCCGATCGCCGCCGAAGCCAGCCGGCGGCCCCAGCGCGCCAGCGAAGGGCGCAGCGATTCGTCCAGCAGCAGCAGCGCGGCACTGACGGCCGTCGCCACCGCTCCGGCGAACTGCGGCGTGCGCCGGCTCAGGAACAGGATCGCCAGCAGCACCGCGAACGGCAGCGCGAAGAACAGCACCAGCCGGGCCACGCGGGCAAAGGGCGGGATCTCGTCGGCGCGCATCGGTTCGAGCCGGTAGCGCCGGCCGTACAGGTCGCAGCCGACCCAGACGCCCCAGAAGAACAACAGCGCCGGCGGCAGCGCGGCCATCAGCACGGTAGCGTAGCTGGTGCGCAGCAGCTCGACCATGATGAAGGCGCCGGCGCCCATCACCGGCGGCATGATCTGGCCGCCCGACGAGGCCACCGCCTCGACCGCCGCCGCCAGCGCCGCCGGGTAACCGAGGCGCTTCATGGCCGGCAGCGTGATGGCGCCGGTCGAGGCGACGTTGGCCGAGGCCGAGCCGGAGATCGAGCCGAACAGCGCCGACGACAGCACCGAGACCTTGGCGGCACCGGCCCGCAGCCGGCCGGCCAGCGCCACCGCCGCGGCCATGAAGCCGTGCCCGCCCTCGCCGGCGCCGATCACCGCGCCGAGGATCACGAACACCGCCACCACCTCGGCCGAGGCGCCGGTCAGCGTGCCCCACAGGCCGCCCTCGGTGATCGTCAGCGTGCCGAGGAAGCTCGCCGGCGGGATGCCGGCATGGCCGAGCTCGCCCGGCAGGTGCTGGCCGAACAGGCCGTAGCCGAGCGCCACCAGCGCGGTCGCCGGCATCGCCCACTTGACCTGGCGGCGGGCCATCTCCAGCGCCAGCCCGACCAGTACCCAGGCCACCGCGAACTGCAGCGGACCCTGCAGGCGGCCGTACTGCTCGTCCAGCATCTCGTGATTGACGAGCACGTAGCCGCAGGCCGCCACGCCGGCCGCCAGCAGAACGAGATCGAGCAAGCGCTGCGCGCCGCCGGCCGGCCCGCGCCCGAACAGGAAGATGAAGGGCAGCACCGCCAGGATGTGCAGCGGCCGGCTGACCAGGTTGGGGATCAGGCCGGCCGTCACCAGCCACAAGTGGTAGCCGACCGAGGCCAGCGCCAGCAGCAGCATTGCGGCGGCCGCGGGCGTGCGCCGCACGCTCGCCGGCGCGACGGCCGGTCCGGACGGCGCCGGCCGCCGAGGCAGGTCAGGCACCCGTGCGGCGGCTCAGCGGGCCGCGTCCGGCAGCGGGATGCCGGCCTCCTTGTAGTAGCGCAGCGCGCCCGGATGCAGCGGCACCCGGACGTGATCGAGCAGGTCCGGCGCCACGCCGTTCCACCACGGGCTGCCTGCGGCCATTGCCGTGCGGCCCTCCCAGAAGCCGCGCGTCAGCCGGTAGGCGGTGTCCTCGTCCATGTCGGCCATCGCGTAGGTGATCACCGGCAGCGAGGTGGTGATCACGTCGTAGTCCACGCCGGGGTAGGTGCCGGCCGGAATCACCAGCCGGGTGCGGCCGGTGGCGGCGACCTGTTCCTCGCTCATCGACAGCAGCCGCACCGGCATGGTCGCCGCCACCTCGACGACGTTCGGCGCGGGCCACGAGCCGGCGGTGGCGAAGCCGTCCACCTGGCCGTTCTTCATCGCGGAGCCGGCGCCGGACAGTTCGATGTCGATGATCTCGAGCTTGCCTTCGAGGCCGAAGGCCTTGAAGTTCGCCTTGGCTTCGCGTGCGCCGAAGGAGCCCTTGCCGATCACGAAGCTCTTGCCGGCCAGATCGGCGAAACGTTCGATGCCGGCATCGGCGCGCACCACGTAGTGCATCGTCAACGAGGGGATCGGGAACAGCGCCCGGACCTTGCCGAAGGCCTCGTCCTTCGGCGCGAACGGTTTCTCGCCGGCGACCGCCTTGGCGACCAGGGCCGGCGGCGAGGTGAACAGGTAGTTGGCGCCGCGCAGCGGCGCCTCCTTGACGTTCTGCACCGAGCCCTGGCTCTCCTCGACGGTGATCGAGACCGTGCCGTCGCTGGCCTGCCTGACCGTCTCGGCGATCTGTACCGCCATCTGGTAGTACGAGGTACCGGCCTTGGCGGCCTTGAACGTAACGCGCGTCTGGGCCGGCGCGGACGCGGCGAGGCCACCGAGGGTGCACGCGAGGGCCAGGCCGAACAGGGTCTTCAACTTCATCGCAGCATCTCCTTTCGCAGGCTTGGGACCGCGCTTCGATACGCCCGGCCCGATGGATCCTGCGCACTATCGCACATGCCTCCCGCGCCGGTGCAAGTGCCGTCAGCGCGGCGGTGCCTCGCCACCGCCGCTGCGCTCGGTCCGTCGCAGCGCCGGCGCGTGCACTTCGCCGCGGTACCAGCGCAGGAAGCGGCCCGCGGCAGGCTCGCGCGACACCCGCGCGAGGCGCTCCAGCCCGGCCAGCGACAACAGCTCGACGCCGTCGTCGCGGCGCCGGTACTCGAGCGGCGACAGGCCGCCCAGTCGCAGCCCCGGCCGCGCCAGCCTGATCTCGCGCAGCGCGTCCTCGAGGCGGATCCAGGGTTCGCCGCGCGCGTCCTCCTCGATGTGCTGCTGGCGCCCGTCGAATTCGAAGTAGCGGCCGTCCCAGCCGCGGTAGTGCCAGCGCCGCAGCGCGAACGGCAGCCGTGACGCGGCCTCGACCAACAGCGCGCCCCAGGAATAGGCGCAGGCCACCGCGACGAACAGGGCCGCCCTCGGATGGCCGCCCAGCAGGCAGTACAGCAGCGCGACGGCACCGATGGCGCCGATCACGGCATGCAAGGGCATCAACGGATGCACGTCGCCTCCGCTGCGCGCCACATCGGTGCGCCGACCGGCCGCAGCCGATCGTGGAACATCGGTGCAGATCTTGCGGAACATGCCAATTTACGCCGGCATCTCATCGGAGTCCCTTGAATTAAAGAGATTTTATGCGCAAATGAGTGCGAGCTGGGATGGTGCTCCGGCCCTCGTCGCCAGTTGTCGCCAGCAGTTCCTCGATACCCTTTCCGGTTTCGCACGCGACCGCGGCTTCCGCCAGCCCGAATGGCTCGACGGTCTGGTCGGGGAGGCCGGCAATGCCTTCGACGAGTTGGCCGGACTGAAGGACCGCCAGGGCTTCGAGATGGCACGCAGCCTGACCGCCTTCCGCATCAGTCTGGTGCACGAAAGCGATCTGGAGTTTTCGATCGTGCTGACCGACGTGGCGCGGCGTTTGCGCGAGCGCTGCGAACACGAGCTGGCCCGGCTGCACATGCGCATGATGCGCCTGCTCGACCAGCACGACACCACCTCCGAGCAGTGCCCGGTCGGGCCCGAAGCGGCCTGCCGCGGGCTGCGCGGTCTGGCCGAGGCGGCGGGGCTGGATGCCGAGCTGCGGCTCAGGCTGCCGAGCGACAACGCGGAGGAACTGGCCCATGTGCTGAAGGTGCTGTACCGGACCCTCGAGCGGCAGCTCGACGATGCCGGTCTGAAGGTCGCCACCCGCCCCCAGCCGGGCCGACGCAGGCGGCAGCGGGGCCAGGCTGCCGCCCGATCTGCTGCGGCTGATCTACCACTGGCTCGACGAGCATTGCGACGCGGCCGACGAGAAATTCTCCGGCAGGCAGTTGGCGGGCCAACGGCCGGGCGGCAGGCGAGGGCGGCGCGGAAACGCTGCGCTCGGGCGCCGGATCGGGTACAAAGGCAGCCGCAGCAGCGACCGGACACGTTCAATGAGCACTCCCCCCGACGACAGGATCGTGCACGCACCGCACGTCCCGCTGACCGACTACTACGACAGCGAACAGGAGCGGCGCGGCTTCCTGCGCGGCATCTTCGACCACACCGCCGGCCACTACGACCGCATCGAGCGGCTGCTGGCATTCGGCACCGGTCCCTGGTATCGCCGCCAGGCCCTGATCCGCGCCGGCCTCGGCCCGGGCATGCGGATCGCCGACATCGGCACCGGCACCGGCCTCGTCGCACGCGAAGCGGCCGTGCTGACCGGCGATCCGACGCTGGTGGTCGGCGTCGACCCGAGCCCCGGCATGATGGCCAATGCCCACCTGCCGGCCGGCGTCGAACTGGTGGAAGGCCGCGCCGAGGAAATCCCCTTTCCGGACCACAGCTTCGACATGCTCAGCATGGGCTATGCGCTGCGCCACATCAGCGACCTGTCGGTGGCGTTCAGGGAGTTCCATCGGGTGCTGAAGCCGGGCGGCCGGATCTGCCTGCTGGAGATCACGCGGCCCACCCACGCCTGGAGCCGGGCCTTGCTGAAGGCCTACATGCGGGGCGTCGTGCCGCTGCTGGCGCGCGCCGTCGGCGGCGATGCGGAGACCGCCAGGCTGTGGCGCTACTAATGGGACACCATCGATGCCTGCGCGGCGCCGGCGGAAGTCGTCGCGACGCTGCAGTCGGCCGGCTTCGCCGACGCCCGCCACTACGTCGAGAGCGCCTCGCTGTCGATGTTCGCCGAGTTCCAGGCCACGCGACCGGCCTGATCCGGCCCCCTCACTCGATACGCTTGAGCCGGAAGCCGCGCTGCGCCAGCAGCGACAGCACGCCCTTGTCGCCGAACAGGTGGAGCGCGCCGAAGGCGGCGAACACGCCGCCTCGCTTCAGCAGCGGCTCGAGCCGTTCGACGAAGCGCATGTTGCGGGCATACAGCACGTTCTGCAGGAAGCGATCGTTGTGCGGCTTGAGCTCCGGCGCATCAGTCAGCACCGCCTCGTTGATGCGGAACATCTCGCCCAGGTTGCCGGCCAGGTAGGCGCGAATCAGCGGCTCGAAGGTGGCCCGCAGCGCATAGGGATGACGGCCGGCGTGGCGCAGCAGCTGCAACTGCGATTCCTGCGGTACGTCGTCGAACGAGGCGATCTGCTCGTCGATGCTCTCGAGCGAGCTCACCGGCTTGCCGATCTCCCTGGCGTGGGCCAGGATCGCCTCGTCCATGCTGATGCCCGGCCGCCCCTGCGGCTGGGCGATCACCAGTAGCGCGGCCCACGGCTTCATGCGCGGGCGGGCATGCTCGCGCACGCCGGAACGGGCCAGCAGCGGCTCGACGCGGCCGAAGTCGTCGGGCCCGAGCAGATCCGGCAGCCTGGGGGCGCTCGTCACCATCGCGCGGCGGAAGCGGTAGGCCGACACGTCGTCGCCGACCAGCTCGGTCGCCACCTGCCGTGACCCATCCATCGCCCGCTCCACCGGCGGCGATAGCTGCGCCAGGCGCGCATCGGGCGCGTGCAGCGTGCCGAACAGATGGCTGCTGGCCCCGTTCGGCCCGATCACCTGCCACAACACGCCGTGGTCATAGGCCCCGGCCCACGCCGGCAAAGGCGCTGCGAGCAACGCCAGGCAGAGCAGCCACGAAACGGGAAACTCGACGCGCATGATCAACTGAGCCGCGGCCTCGCCGATTGGTTCCGCGGCGCGCCTCAGAGGTCCCGCTGGCCGCGCTCGAGCATGTCGCGCACGATGAAATCCGCCGCGCGGCGCCAGCTCTCGTCGTTGTTGCCGCGCATGTCGGCCGACTTGTTCAGCAGCGTGCGCCCGCTGGCGGCGTCGCGCACCTCGATGTTGAGATTCAGGATCAGGTTGCTGACCCGCTGCACCCAGCCCAGCAGGACCCGGTCGGCGCCCAGCTTGCGCGCCAGCTCCAGCTCGCAGCCCTTGCAGTCGATCAGCGTGTAGTTGTTCCGTCGCGCGGCCTCGATGTCGGCCGCGATCGGCGCCGGATCGGCTACCCGGTAGATGTCCTGCTCCGCCAGCGCCCGGCGCAGCCGCTCGGCCACCATCGCCAGCCGCGCCTCGGCTTCCGGAAACGGCGTCACGTCGGCCTGCTCGTCGATCAGCTCGAAGTCCAGCACCAGCACGCTGCGGCGCGGTCCGGCCGCGTTGCCGGCGCACGAGGCCGCCAGCAGCCATGCGATCAGCAACGTCCGCCATCGATGCACCATCCGTTCTCTCCTCGGTCTGCCGTGCCGACGCATGCGAGCAAGAAACGCTCCGGCCCGCGCACCGCACTCCTGCGCAGCAATTCCCCCGATCGACTATGCTTGCGCACCTCGTGCCGGAATCGGTACGCCCTTGCAATCGACAGGCAAAGATCATGATCAGACCGCTCGCTCTCGCCCTCAGCCTCGCCATGCTCGGCACCGCCACGACCGCATCGGCCGAAATGACCGAAGAACAGAAGACCCTCTACGCACTGGGTCAGTTGATGGCGCGCCAGACGGCGGTCTTCCAGCTCAGCGCCGACGAACTCGAGTCCGTGCAGCAGGGCTGGCGCGACGCGGTGCTCGGCAAGGACGGCCAGGTGGACCTGAAGACCTATGGCCCGAAGGTCAACGAGCTGGCCACTGCCCGCCGTGCCGAAACGGCCCGCAAGACAGCCGAGAAGGGCAAGGCGGTGCTCGAGGCGGCTGCGGCCGAGAAGGGCGCCGTCAAGGTCGACAGCGGCTTCGTTTACCAGTCGCTGGCCGAAGGCAGCGGCGCGCAGCCGTCCGGCAGCGACGTGGTCAAGGTGAATTATCGCGGCACGCTGCCCGACGGCACCGAGTTCGACAGCTCCTACAAGCGCAACGAGCCGACCACTTTCCCGCTCGACGGCGTGATCAAGTGCTGGACCGAGGGCGTGGCGATGATGAAGGTCGGCGGCAAGGCCAAGCTCACCTGCCCGGCCGAGACCGCCTACGGCGACCGCGGTGCCGGCAACGTGATCCCGCCGGGCGCGACGCTGATCTTCGAAGTCGAACTGGTCGACGTGGTCAGCAACAAGGACTGAGCGGCCGGCGGCGCCTCAGCCGCGCTCCGACCAGTATTCCTCCAGCAGGACCTGGCCCGGTTCGCGCCGCCGGTGGCGGCACAGGCCGGCCGCCGCCAGCGCCTGCAGCGCGCCGTCCACCATGCCGGGGTTGCCGCACAGCATCACCCGGCTGACGGCAGGATCGATTTCCAGCCCCGCCGCGGCCTGCAGCCGGCCGTCGCCGATCGCGGCCGGGATCCGCCCGGTCAGCGCGAAATCCTTCACCTGCCGCGACAGGAAGGGCAGGTAGCGGAAGCGCTCGCCGCGCCTGCGCTCGATCTCCTGCAGCCGCGCCCGGTAGGCCAGCTCGGCTTCGCGCCGCACGCCGTGCACCAGGCGCAGGTTCTCGAAGCGCTGCCAGGCCGCCTCGCTCTCCAGGATCGACACGAAGGGCCCGATGCCGGTGCCGCTGGCGATCAGCCACAGGTCCCGCCCGTCGGGCATCTGGGACAGCACCAGGAAGCCGTACGGCGAGCTGCCGACCAGGATCTCGTCGCCCGGCGCCAGCGACGCCAGCCGGGTCGACAGCGGGCCCTGCGGCACGACGTCGAAATAGACCTCCAGCGGCGCGGCGCCGGGCGGGTTCACGAGCGAGTAGGGCCGCCCGACGATTTCGCCGTCCACCTCCAGCCCGAGGCGGACGAACTGGCCCGCCTCGAAGGCCGGCAGCGGCGCCTCGATGCCGAGCGATATGTGGCTCTCGGTCCACGCCTGACGCGTACTCACCCTGCCGTTCAGCCAGCCCATGCTTTCGTTTCTCCAGTTGCCGTTGCGGACGCTGCTTTGAGGGCCCTCGCCGGACGGTGTTCCCGTGGCGGCGGACTTGTGCTGGCCCGTCTCTTGCGGTCATACGGTCTGCCATGGCCACGCGACAGCAGCGCTGGACCGATCCGTAGCCGTGGGAAGTGATTCGATTCAGCCGCGAGATCTGAACACCGGAGACCAGTTACATGACTGCAGATGCACTTCCCGAAGACTCCGTCCTGAGGCGACATGCCGCCACCGAGCGCAACCGCGTGCTCGGCCTGCCGCCGACCGACTCGGTGCTCAAACGCCACTACGCCCAGTTGCAGCAGATGGCGGCGGGCGTCCGGGTCGCGCCGAGCCCGGCACGTCCGGCCCCCGCAGCCCGTCCGGCCGCCGCCGCACGGCCGGCCGTGCGGCCCGCGCCGGCAGCCAGTTCGCCGCCGCCGGCCGCCGCGCCGGCCAGCACCCCGGCCGCCAGCGGCGGTGTTGGTTTCTTCGGC